>JBBRJE010000200.1:0-6045 GCA_038219845.1 Bacteroidia bacterium | reverse complement strand
GCATTTGATGCTGCTTTATTGGCTATGCAAAATGCAAATACAAGCCGGGGCAATAAACTAGTAATTCCTAATGGCGTATTTCGATTAACACATGAATTGAATGTGGAATGTTGTTGTATTATAGAAGGATCGGGTGTAGGTGAAGAAAGTGCTGGAACAATCTTACGCTTTGAACCTGCAATTGGTAATGGTTTAAGCGGTTTTCATGGAGTTATTGTAAATAGTACCAGAGGTTCTGTAACACAAAAAAATCCCAGCTGGACCATAGTACGTGACCTGACAATTATGGCTGCCAATATGGATACTGCATTTAAAAACCGAAACGGCTTTACCGCACGTTCCCGCTTTAAACTGGAAAACGTTAACATCTTAAATTTTACCGGCAATGGAGTTCATATTGTTACTGGTGACGGGAATAACTCGGATGGAAACACGCTTTGGATGCCTGGTAAACTGTACACGGTTGGAGACTGGGTAAAAGAACCTGGTTTTAACAGACGGGTTATTATTTCACAACCTGGAATTACCAATACAATGACTTTGAATTTTAACCCTGCAAAAAGTGGTGATACTGGAAATATATTTGATGTGGAAATTGTTTGTAACAACCCATGGGCACATACACCTGTCGATGGAGATGTTATGATTATTCCTGCTAATAGTGTGCTGGCAGAAAATAATCCTGAAAATGCAGGGGCATATGTACTGCTTGTACCACAAAATGGTCAATATGTTGCAATAACACCTAAAACTTTCAGGGCAGCAAAATATGCTGATGATCCATTTATAGCTTCTAATGGCATTAAGAAAAACCCGGTTTCTGTCGGTCCTGTTCAAATAAATGCAGACACCGATATTCAGATCTTTACCAATCTTGGCAACAGGTATTGTTGTTCTACCCAAGGTTTTTCTTCACCAAACGGAGAAGGGCCGGGTGAGGTAAGACTTAATTATCATTCTGCCAGTATTAATGTTCTACCCAAGGGAAATGTAAAAGGCCTGAAAAGTGGTGCAACCGCTAAAATAATAAGCGATCATGGTATCTATGTTGTTATTACTAACTCCAAGGGGGCATTTCTGAATGAACAAATTACTTTTACTTCCGGGGGTAGAGGAACGGCTGACACCGGTGAATTTCGGTTGAATTATTTGGGCACAGGGGGAACTCATATTGGCGATATCATCACTGGCGGTACAAGTGGAGCTAAAGGAAAGATAATTGATGACCATGGTTCTGATTCCTTCCTGGTTTATACTCCAATCAATGGAATCGCTTTTCAGACTAAAGAAGATTTAACTTTTGCCGCAACAAATCCAGGAGTAGCGAAAACGACCAGTGATTCCTATATAGGGAAAGGAAGCCAATACCATTCAATTGGCTTAAATATTCCCGATGACTTGGGAGGCACAGGTACTGCACGTTGGACGCAAACAACCCCGGGTACACCTAATGACATGGGTAACGCCAATAACTTTTTGGTTGTATATGTACGGGTTGCAGGATGCGGTTTTCACGGAATGTTCATTGAAGGCGACAATGTAAATGCAGGTACTACTATTGATTTTGATGCTTCTGTAAATGGAGGCTGGGGAATTTTCGACAATAGTTTCTTAGGCAATACTCATATTGGACCTCACGCAGAAGCAAATGATAAGGGAGCATATCGAACAGCTAACCACGGTAATGCTCACAATGTATTCATAGGTTGTTATTCTGAAGGGGACAATTCTCCTCCTTCAAAAATCTACAATCCCGGTATATCTATTGGTGGAATTATGGCAGGAGGATTCGCAATTGATAGCAGTGGATTTAGATTGGATGGATCGAGCATGACCCCACATTCTGTAACAATTAATCAGCCCGACCAGTTGGATATCCGGCTAAACTATACTGCGGGTATAGGTAGCCGCAAGGGTATAGTAACACAAGGTAGTGTCACTGCAACCGTACTGAAGGATCATAACGATTCCATTGAAATTACTCACCCTGTGGGAGGCGAATTTGTGGATGGCTTAGTCCTTGTCTTTAGCGATGTAAATGGTGTTAATGTGGGTACTGCAGTTGCCAGTGGCCCACGTTATTTTGCTAATAAGGAAATGGCAACAATCATCGGGCGGTCAAGCGTAGGTGGTGGTATATTTTCAGGAATTAATTTTGTTCATTCCGATGATTACATTGGAGTTTCATTGGGTACCTATAACCGAGTTACCGACAGTTGGGAATTCGGAAGAATTAATAGCGGTCCTTCATACAGCTTCTTAGGTGGAAAGTTTCGCAATGGGTTCCAGGTTGGTGGCATATTTGTTCGGGGAGGAACAGGAGCAGCAGGTGTTGGCGTTGGTGTGGGTCAATCAATCCTTTGCAGCAATGGTTATCCGTTAAATTTTAATCAAAACCGAAATGGCTTTTATCCTGGACAATTGATACTCAATCAAAATACTGGCTCCGATGGTATTGTGGGCTGGATATGTAAAGAAAAATGTGGTTCGGGCACCCCCTGGCACGCTGAAGAATTTACAGATCCGGTTTCTTACTTTATAACTCCTTCACCAGGTCATCCACAATTTAACAACGGGTTTGTATACAGAAAACATGAGTCGTCAACAAATAATTATACTGGAGCAAATGAACCACTTCATTATCCGGAAATAATAAACGATCCTCAAATAAATAATGGACTGTTAACAGAATCCACTGGAATTGTATGGGAATGCTTTGGTTATACGAAAAAAGGTTTGGAAGAAATCGTTACTATAAATACAAGAGTTCTTCCTGATGATACGCTAACCCCGGGTACAGTTACTCAAAATAATACCAGGGGTCGGGTTGCAGTTCCGGGGGGATCCACTTCAGATAAAGTAACTGTAATGAATACTTATGTAAATCCGGTATCTTGTATTTTCGCAACTATACAAACCATAGATCCAACATGCAACCAGATAATAGCTATTGTACCAGGTACAGGAGAATTTACTATTTATTTTAACAAACCGGCGACCTCCAAAGTTAATGTTTGCTGGAAACTGGAAAAATAAATATTCATTTATACAGCCTAAATGAAATAATAGAATAAGGTAACCAGTGCCGCATAACTTAACACCATGTAGACTGCACATGCACATAACAGGCGGTCCATTGTACCTAATACAACCTGAGGAGAGATAATATAGTGATTCAAGAATGTCGGGTGAGGACACCCGCCAGGAAGAAGGATCCAAATGAATATAGATTTCATCAGTAAAATTTTATGATCAGGGGAAGATGATCCAATAGCTATCGGATTTAAAATCGTACACATTTATGGATAAATTATAATAGAGGAATCTCAAACAATCGGGTCATCCCCTTGAATCAAAAACGCCAACACGCTATTTGGGAATGAGGAAGCAGATAAAAATTAAAACGATGACAACAGCAGGATATTCGGGAATACCATTGGCAAAGAAATTAGGCATAAAGGATAATTTTAAGATTAAGGTAGTTAATGCGCCCCCTTATTACTTTAAACTTTTTACTGACTTCCCGTCGAACGTAGAAGTCATGAAAGACAACAATAGTAAAAAGGATTTTATTCACTATTTCGCCACAAATGCAGAAGCATTGGATAAAGATATTGTTTCACTAAAAAAAGAATTGCATCCGGATGGCATGATATGGGTTTCATGGTATAAAAAGTCTGCTAAAATTCAAACTGACATTACTGAAAATATTATCAGGGATATAGCATTAAAAACCGGATTGGTTGACGTCAAGGTCTGTGCAGTTGATGAAGTTTGGTCAGGGCTGAAATTGGTGATACCAGTAAAGGACAGGTAACTTGATAATAGCAGGCATTCCTCGAAATAAAGAACGAACCTACAGTCGAATAAGCAAGGTGAAGTCCATCCCGCGGTCCGTAAACCGTACTTAAATCCTCTCCTCTGCGCAAATGAAACAGCAGGTTGGTAAAGATCAAAAAGATCAATTTCATATACTATTATTTGATTTTTTCTTATCTGTTAGAAAAGCAATTAATGTATATACGGCCCCAATAATTAGTAGGTTAAATACAAAGTTGATCAAGGTGTCGCTTACTGAATGCGATCTGCTGTCAATGTCTACGAAAGCATAAATGGCATAAGCGAGGCTGGCCAATAACAATAGCCAGCCGACAACGGAAATAGGAATAAAAAATATTCCAATTCGTTTGAACCAGGGTAAATTCATTTTGTTATGATTTATTTTGTTATGATTTATAATGAATAAATTATTAAAATTAGAATTGAGAAGATTATAATTAATACATTGAACCAAACCTTTTTCAAAAAGTTTATTGTTTTTGGACTCCCCGATACCAAATAAATATTTCGTATGCCGATATAATTGATTACAATAAATACTATTGGCAATACAAGAAAAAATAATACAGATGAATATTTTTCCTGACTTGTCAATTCGCGGATGTTTGAAATCCAGGTTGTTTTAGTCATAAAAAAACTTTTCATTATAAGTGTTGAAATGATGTAAAGTGGAACACTTAACCACCACCAGCTTAATACAGATTTGTCTTTTGCTTTTATAAGTGCTGCTGCCAACATATCCTGATGTTTTAATTGTGATACTTCTGGTTTTGTCATCTGCAATAATGTTTCTTCAATTTTTTTTATTTTCATATTCAATAATGTTATTGTTTACGTTTGGTTGCACTTCACCCGAAGCATTTCTAATCCAAGTACTTCTATAAATTGTTCGTGCCTTTGAAGTTCCAATTCCAATTCTTTTTTGTCTTCGCTAATGTATTTGCTGAACAAATTTTTATTTTCAAAGTCAATTCTTTCAAATAATGAATTACTTTTCTGTTTGTGACGGAAATGTAAATTGACCTCGTTGGTTGCAATGCGATAGAGCCAAACTTTTATTGAAATGCCTTTGTAATTGAAATTATCAATATACCTGAATGCATTATGAAAGGTGTTAGAGGCGATGTCGGCCGTGTCATCAAAATCTCCTGTCCTGCGAAAAATGTAACCAAATATTGGTTTGTAGTATAGTTTGAAAAGTTCTGAAAATTCGTCGTGATTTTTCTTGATTCTATTGAGAAGTTCTATTTCAGTCACTATTTGTTGCAATACTCTTTTTCCAATAATGCAAAAGTGTTGTTTTGGTTGCGGTCAGTTATATTCTTATGACTCTTGTATTGCCATACTTAAAATCCAAGCAATATCCCGGCAATCCCTCATTGCTTATACCCGGGCATAAATGGTGGCGTTTAAAAAATCATTACGGAATTTTCCCTGGGGATCGTATGATGCCACCATGGTTTTAAAATCATGAAGCTTTTCATAACGCGATGCCAATACTTTTGGCGGGATGGTGAATAACTTACCCCAGTGTGGCCTTACATTAAAAGGCGAGAGTTCTTTTTCAATCAACGGCAACAATTTATTTACTTCAGCCCATTCCTGCTTCCATGTAAAGTGAATGGATACAGATGGTTGTTTTCTGCATGGGCTCATCCATAGGTTATCTGCAGCAATGGTGCGTATTTCAGAAATAAAAAGATGCGGGCCAATTTGCCTGCCCAAACGCTGGATAGCAAAGATGGCATCCACTGCATTATCAAAAGGAATAAAATATTCTGCCTGCAACTCTTTTCCGCTGCTGGGGGTAAAGCCCATTTTAAAGTGAGGCAAGCGTTCATACCACGGGCCGGGAACACCCATTTGTTCGGTACAGTTTTCCGCAGAGAGTTCTGCTATCGGGTGCATGTTTTTTGTCGCAGCCTTTGCACCAAAAAATTCAGACATTGCATTATTATCTGTACCGTCATCCACACGGCTCTTTATCCAAACTTCGTTTATACTTCCATTTTGCCAGTCAGTAAACAGGCTTACGCTATATCCTGCAGAAACAATCTTTTCGAAATGTTCTTTTAATTGAGACATAGGCATTTTTAAATAAACATTTTGCCGCATCATAAATGTTGGTTCAATATCAAGAGTAACTTTTGTTATTATACCCAATGCACCCAAACCGACAACAGCAGCAAGAAATTTCTCACCGTC
>JBBRJE010000199.1:0-6058 GCA_038219845.1 Bacteroidia bacterium | reverse complement strand
ATAAACAACTTCATACGTTTTATTCTGCTCGAATTCACATACCACACTATCACCTATAGGCACAAATCCAAGGATGACATGATTTTTTATTACCGTGGCATAGACCGTATCGCTAACACAACCTTCCTTACTGGTGGCCACCACCTTGATTGTTCCTGTGCCTACACCACCCCAGTTTATTGTAATCTTATCAGAATTTCCTCCACCCGACTGCGTGCCCCCTGTAACAAACCATTGGTATCTGGCACCGGAAATATAAGTTGTTTTATATTCTACGAAAGTAATATTGGGACAAACGGAGCGAGGGCCCATAATGGTATCAATAACGGCCTTAGCAATCCTCACATTATACAATATCGTATCACTGCCACATCCCCTTGGACTAATTTCTACCAATTGTATTTTCCCATTGCCCGCACCGCCCCATCTTACGGAAATAGATCCGGTGTTACCCCCTGCGATCTGGGTGCCTCCGGTGATGGTCCAATTAAATGTAGCTACAGCAGGAGTAAAGCTTAGGCTATAATTTGAAACTTTATTCTCACACGCCACACTATCACCCACAATAGAATATCCGATGGCTGGTTTGGGATAAATAGTGATCGGAATGGTCACTGGTGCTCCTACACATCCCCCCGCAGTGGTATCATTCACGGTGATGCTCCCTGTTCCCGGATTATTCCAGCGAACCTGTAAGGTATTGGTGCCCTGGCCTGTTATGATGGTAAAGGGTCCGGTTAAAACCCAATTAAACGCCACTCCTTTCCGGCTTGATGCAGTATAGGTATAGATATTCCTTTCACACGGACCTCTGTCGCCTAAGATTACGATATTGGAAACATAAGGGGTAACAAAAATATTGAAATCATTGGAGACAGATTTAGGAGGGCAACCTGAATCGGAGACGGTTACTGTGATCGGGTAAGGGTAATTCCTGGCCAATGATTTGGGTACGCAGGATGTTTGCCAGCACACTTCATATACGATATTGGCTGAATTAGAAGCGAGCTTGGTAACGGTGGCTAAAGGACCTGTATACCCATTAGAGCCGGTTATAATATCACCAATATATTTAAGACTCATTAATTTCTGACCATTGGGATTAGTAGCATAGTCAGGATCATTATATGTTACGTTAAAGCATAGCTTATCGCCAGCTTCCACTGTATAATTATATCCTCCTTTGCCATCCGGGGTACCTGTTACCCCAACAACTGGCTTTTTGTTGGGTGTGCAATTTATTGCTATCAGCTGAAGGTCACGGCGGATCTCACCAAGGTATACCCATACTCCATTTATTTTCCGGTATTGTTTCACTACCACTGCAAAAGAAAACTGGCCTGTAATCGGGGCCAGCAGGGTGGTAAGTCCTGTTTGGGAATTAATAGTAAGTATCCCGCCAGAACCAAAAGGAAGATTAAAATTATATCCGGGTTTATAACCAGCAGGAGGGATGGGCAGTGTAATCCTAGCTGGTGGTGGAGGTTTAGGAGTGTTTTTATCTCCTCCAGTCCAGGGCTGTGCCAGGCTATATACTAATGAATCTCCATCGGCGTCGGTAGCTCCGTTGCTATAAGTTACGGTATCACCCACACATACATAAGGTGCGGGAACCCCTGTAATTACAGGTGAATTATCCTGGTATTGCGTAGCAGGCGGAATATAACAGTAATAAGACTGTCCATAATCATCAGATAAGTTATTCTGAAAATTACGGCAGCAGCGCTGGTACAACAAATGATAACCCTGTGTGATGTCTAAGGCGATTTGTTTGATATATATTCCTTCTTCTATACATACATTAGCGCTGAAATTACAATTCACTCCTCCATTAGGAGGCTTGACAGTAGTGCGTTGTGTCAGGTTAAAATCAATCTCAGAATCATAGTCTCCATTCTGCTTATAAATCCCCAGTGTTAGCGGTTCATCATAATCAGCCTGGCCGTTAAGGCAATCCCTGTAAATTTTAATTGTAATTTCGTAGATGGCTCTGCTTTGGTTCGGTCCGGTTCTACCAATATATCTGTAGGTCATTATTCCTCCAAGCAAATGTGTAGCACCCGCATCGAAAGCAGTGGCTATAACACATAAAAGCAGGAGGATTTTTTTTATCATCAAAAGATTCTTATGAATTAACAAAGTTGCGATTAAATAACGACAAAACAAAAAAACTATTTCAAAAACCTATCAAAAAAACAAAGATTATGAATTAATGGATTGATGTTGTCTATATATACGCAGGAATAAGGAAAAGGTTGCTATTTAATGGAAAATAGTTATACCCATTCCAAGGATTTATTTCAATTAATTCATTCAGTGATTAGATGCTTAATAAACTTTTTCAAGGTATGCAGGATTGATATAGATCGCCACGCTCTGCCCGACGATGTCAATATTTATCCTGAAATTTTTTGGTGAATCGTGACTAAGGTATCCTTCTGCACCGTTAAGTGGCCCTTGAATTACGCGCACGCGATCGCCAAGGCGCAGGTTGTTTTGCACTTCTATCTCATCCGGAGATTCCAGGAGCAGCCGAAGATAAGTTAATTGATTCTGCGGGATTTTCTGAGGCAAGCCACCAAAGCTGATTATCTTCAAAATCCCTTCTACGGGCAGTACTTTTTTTATATCATCTGGTTTAACACGTATAAAAATATAACTTTTGAATACGGGTTCAATTACCATCTTCTTACGATCGCTCCATTGTTTCATGGTTCTGATCAAGGGAAGGTAAAATTCCATTTGAAGCTTATCAAGCCGGTCTGCCACTTTTTTTTCGGCACGTGGCAGGGTATAGAATGCAAACCATTCGGGTGAATTTTCTGTGACCTTCAATTTTAATTGTTTATTTTGTTGCTTCAAAATTAACATTATGGATTAAGGATTCAGGTAGAAATTAAACCAACAAGATTAAAGCGTTACTATTTCTTTTATTTCAATTATAATGGAGCAAAGTTTTTATATTATAAGACACGGGGAGACAGAGTTCAATAAGATGGGTATGGTTCAGGGAAGCGGCATTGACAGTGATTTGAATGAAACAGGCAGAAAACAAGCAAGGGCATTTTATGAAAAGTACCACGATATCCGGTTCGACCGTATTTATGTTTCCGGTCTCCAACGAACCCGGCAGAGTGTGGAAGAATTTATCGCCCGTGGCATACCCACCCAGGTTGTGAATGAACTTAATGAGATCAGCTGGGGAGACTTTGAAGGTATTAAGATTACCCGTGAGATGCATGAACGTTACCTGAATATCATTAGCGAATGGCAAAAAGGCAAGCTGGATATATCTTATAAGAATGCAGAAACCCCACTTCAAATGGCGGAGCGTCAAAAAATTGCCCTCCAAAAAATATTAAGCAACCGGGAAGATAAAAATGTTTTGGTTGTTACTCATGGGCGCTACCTGCGTGCTTTCATCTGTCTTCTTTTAAATCATCCATTGCAGCTTATGGACGATTTTACCCACGGTAATTTATGCTTGTACCTTTTAAAATATGATGGTATTAAATTTCATCTGCTGCAGCAGGATAACAGGGAGCATCTGGCTTCCATGTAAGTGTAGGCAGTAGGCAATTATGCGAAGGATTTGTACACCATTAGAGAGGCAACAGTATAGAGCCAAATATATATTTTAAAAAAATGTATATTTATTTTTTACCGGGATGCTTTTCCCAGAAACTTTTATTCAAATCAATATATAAACCTAAGCTTACATTTTTAGTACCCTGTATAAGCTTTGGATTATTCAAATTGCTGGAGCGACCATATTGAAACTGTAATTTAAGATTGTTCCATCCTGCACGAATTGTGATGGCAGGTTCTAAGAGCATTGAAAAAGAATGGCTTCCCAGGTAATCCAAATTCCCCCGTTGTGTGGAGTCGAGGCTACTATAGTTTGAAGGCTTGCTTAAATTCACACCGCAGAATTTGGTGGATAAGGCAATCTGGAAATGGGGAATGCTATAGCCGATGGCAGGCTGCACAAAAAATCTGGTCGCCGTGGTATGAATGCTTGTGCCATTTCTATAAATATTTTTAATGCTTCCACCACCTGCACCCAGATAAGATTCAAAAATAAAATTGCTGTTGCCAAGGGGCTTGAAATACCCTCCCCCGGCTTCGATGAGAGACCCGTTGCCTTTATCGGTACTATCACCTTTATTTCCATTCTTTGCAAACATGGTATTTACCATCACACCCACCTTATTGGTAACGGCATAAGCTCCCTGAATTTCAGTTGAGCTAATTTCACCACCGTTACTCTGTGCAATGGAGATACGCGTATCTTTTTGATCTTTTAATAAAGGTACATTATGCATATTAGGTGCATAAAAATAATGATTGCAGCTTGTGAATACAATAATGGCAAAAAGCAGAAATATTAGATGAGGTATTTTCATGATATATTAATTTTTGATTAATACAGCAAAATTATAAAAAAATTTCATAATTGAAAATTTAGAGTTCAGGTAGAAAAAAAGGAATGGTAATTAATGAATCCCGGTCACAAAATGAAACCTCGCCGGATAAAATATTTTACTTCTTCTTCCGCAATTGTTGCTGCTTCATCGCTGCATCCAGCCTTTGCTGAAATGAAGATTTTGTCTGGCTCTCAGGGCGTTTTTTGTTTTCCTCTATTTTAGCGAGTAATTTTTTGTCATCCACAAGTCTTCGGGCAATAAGCTGCTGTCCTAATGTCATCGCAGTGGCAATGGTGGAATAATAGGAAAACCCTGCGGAATAGTTATTGAACACACCTAAAAAAACTACAGGCATAATATACCCTATCCATTTATATTCTTTAGGCTGGGTGCTGAATTGATTGCTCCAAAAAGTCATCGCAAGAGTAACCAGGGTCATTAATATAGTCCATAAACTAACGTGATCGCCATAGAAAGGAATATTTGTTCCCAGTTGTAAAATTGAATCGTAGGTGGATAAGTCATTGCACCACCAGAAACCTTGCTGCCGTAAATCAATGCATGAAGGGAAAAACTGGAACATAGACATCAGGAACGGTAATTGCAAAAGCATGGGAAGACAGCCTCCCATGGGGCTTACACCAGCCTTTCGATAAAGCTTCATGGTTTCCTGCTGGCGGCGTTGCATATCATCCTTAAATTTATCATTGATAATATCAATATCAGGCTTCATCACTTTCATCTTGGCCATTGATTTATAGGAGCCGTAAACCATTGGGAACAGCGCTATCTTGATGATCATTGTAAGCAACAGAATGATTAGTCCATAATTACCAATATATTTACTCAGGAAATTAAAAATAGGTATGGTGATAAATTTATTTACCCATCCAAAAATTCCCCATCCTACTTTCACCATTTTTTCCATTCCCAGGTCGGGCGCTTTGAGAATATTATAATCATTTGGGCCGAAATAAAATTGCAATGCATACGTGTTATTGCTTTCTCTGGCATTAAATGGAAGGTATGCTGTGGTTGAAAGATCCTTAACATGATTGTCGCCGTTGATATTTTTTGTTGTTATCCTGGCATTAGAAAACTCTTTGTCAGCAATCAAAGTTGAATTGAAAAAATTTTGTTTGAAAGAGATCCATTTCAGACTGTAAGGAAATTCTTCTGTCGCTTCTTTGGATTCAGAGATATTGTCGGCCTCCTTATCCGGTTGCTTATACCATATGGTGGTGGTTTGCATTTCCTGGGTGAGGGCTTTCTCCTGCTTCGGAATGCTTGCACTCCAATCCAGCTGCAGCGATTGGGAATTGATTATAGTATTCATTCCCTTCAGCTTTATATCATATCCCACCATATAGCTCCCATTTTTTAAGCTATAAATCTGCTCCATTGAGGAGTTTTCATCCAGGGAGGCAGATAGAGTGATGCTTGCGCCTTGTTTGGCTGAAGGAGTAAAATAAATGTCGGATGTATTTATTGTTTGCGCTTGCCGGGTAGGAAATGAAATATTGAATTTATTACGGTCGCTTTCAAGCAAGATCAGATCTGTACCATCTGCCCTCCTGAATTTCTTTATTTGCACACTCCGAATGCTTCCCCCTTTGGTATTTAAAATTATT
>JBBRJE010000198.1:0-6059 GCA_038219845.1 Bacteroidia bacterium | reverse complement strand
GGGTCTCAATATTATTATGTGTGTAAACCTGAGTGGCTGCAAGGCTGCTATGGCCCAGCAATTCCTTGATGGCATTGATATTGGCGCCATTATTAAGCATATGAGTGGCAAATGTATGGCGCAAAACATGCGGACTTTTTTTATTCGCAGTAGTTATCCCGCTTAAGGCAGAAACCACAACACGATAAATGAATTTTTCATACACTGGTTTCCCGTTATTCAGGACAATTAAATATTCATTATCCGAAACAGAAAATTCTTTTTTGATTGCGATATAAGAAATAAGTGAATTTTTCAAATCATCAGTAAATGGAATAATACGTTCTTTGTTGCGCTTGCCCAAAACTTTCAATTCGCCTTTGAGAATATTTACATTTAAGGTTTGCAGATTTTTCAGCTCGCTTAAACGCATCCCTGTCTGGTATAGCATCTCTACTATTAATTTATCACGTTGGGAAGAGAAATCTTCCTTATTGAATTTAAATGTATCCAGACGTTCCATCTTTTGCTGGTCAATATAGGATGGTAGGCTAAAACCTGTTTTTGGGGGATTAACTTTTTTCATGGGATTTTGTCCGATGATATTTTCTTGGAGTAAGAATTTATAGAAACTCCGAAGGGTAATTAATTTCCGATTAATACTTCGTGTTTTTATGCCATCCTCCATCAAAAACACAATATAGCTGCGGATTATATGATGCGTAGCCTTTTCGATTGAAAGGCGATCATATTGAAGGGCAAGATAATTATTGAATTGTATTAAATCGGATTTATACGCGGTTAAGGTATTCGCAGAATAACGTTTTTCGAATTTCAAATGATTCAGGAAATTTTCAACCATAACCAATCTTCTTACCAACAAAAATAGTAAATTTAAGGCAGTTTCTAAAAAAATATTTTAATTGTTTTTAATTATTCTATTTTTGAAGCCTAATTATACAAAGAAACATGAATTTTCCTGCCGAATTGAAATACACCAAAGACCATGAATGGGTTCGCGTTGAAGGCGATTATGCCTATATAGGAATCACTGATTTTGCTCAGAAAGAGTTGGGTGATATCGTATTTATAGAGATTGAAAGCTTGGGCCAGAACCTTAAAGAGGAGGAAGTTTTCGGCACAGTTGAGGCGGTAAAAACCGTGTCCGATTTGTTTATGCCTGTTGCCGGGGAAGTGACGGAAGTTAACCCTGAACTTGAAAATAACCCTCAATATGTTAATGAGGATCCATATGGCAAAGGCTGGATGGTTAAAATAAAAACTGACAGCGGCAGCGCCGATCATTTGATGAATGCTGATGATTACAAGGAATTGGTAGGAGCGTAATGCTGCTATCCATTGCCTTCATTTTTTTTATTAATACATCGGGGCTTTTGACTAATTTTAAATAATTTTACTGTGCTCTTATTTTTGCGATACAATAAAGTTTCCCTTATTTTCAGTGTCATCATCATTGCCTTATGTGCTTTTCCGGGAAATAAAATGCCTTCCCTCGATTTTATGGACCTGTTCTCATTTGATAAAATAGCTCATATGTTTTGCTTTGGAACATTATGCGTCTTTGCTTCCGGAGGCCTGGTAAAATATTGGCATTTTAGTTTTCTTCGTAAATATGCTCTGGGATGGGCAATTACGTATTGCGTCATCTTGGGAGGCTCAACCGAAGTGGCGCAGGCGTTCTTAGCAATTCACCGTACGGGCGATTGGATTGATTTTTTTGCCGATTGCCTTGGTATTGCCTTAGGAGCATTGGTTTTCTTATTTATTTATACCAGTGAAATTCTTAAGGTATGATACCCGTAAGCCCCTATACCTTACAGGGTAAAATTATTGTCCGCATCATTCGTTCTCTCCTGTTTTTCATTTATGTTTTTAGAGGAACTAAATGGGAGCGCCCCAGGAAAAATTTCATAGAGGATCCTTTGCATTATAACTGGGTCGATATTATTTACTTCTCCTACAAATATTATTATAAGCCTCCCGAACTGCCGGAAGGAATGTTGCAAATAAATTCAGAATTCATTCCGCCTGTTTTGGATTATGATACCCCGGTGATAAGTATCAGCGCCGGGGGCGACCTGATGCCCTATGCCTGGATTAATGAAAAATATTGCACGCGTTTATGGGATGATATCGGAGCAGATTTTTTTGGCAATGATATTGTCATCGCGAATTTAGAAACGCCTGTTGATTCTTTTCAGTCCGTTGGATTGGTTCCTGAGGTGATGCTAAATCATATGGAGTTTAACTGTGATGAATCGATGTTTGATATCTTCAACGGAAATAAAAAATATAAGGGTTTTGACATATTGAGCACGGCCAATAATCATTCTTTTGATAAAGGAGAAACAGGTATTATAAATACGATAGCATTTTTACAAAAGCAAAATATCAGGCACAGCGGCACTGCCTCTTCATGGGAACAGCAAAATAATTTTCCTATCCTGGAACGTAATGGAATAAAAGTTGCTTTTATTGCATTCACCTATTCTTTAAATCATCTGGAAGTGCCGTTAGGCAAGGAATATTTATGTACTCATATCCCATTAAATAAACCGGGCTGCGACCTGAGCTTTATTAAAAAACAGGTGATTATTGCGCATGAACGAGGCGCAGATATTGTTGTCGCTTCGGTACATTACGGCAATGCTTACCAATTATTTCCGGGCGAGCATATTATTGAGATATCGCATAGGTTGTTTGATGAATGCGGGATTGATATCCTGCTTGGGGGACACGCACATAATATTCAGCCCGTTGAATTTTATCCATTTACCTGTCCCGTAACGCTCAGGAAAAAGCAAGGTTTTGTAACTTATTGCATGGGCGATTTTGTTGCTTATGATATTTTTACCTGGGGGCATTTGCCCGTATGGTTTCGCATCGATATTGGCATGAGCGCTGAAGGAGCCGTTATAAAAGAAATTTTTATTAACCCGGTATATACTTCAGGGAATTATATAAATAAAAATCAACGTGATTTGCGCTTCCTGAATGCAAAAAAATTATGGAAGCAGATTGAAAATAATAATATAAATACGTTAGAATCTATTGATATCAAAGAAGCGCTTTACCTGCGCAGCATTTATGAAAAGGTGTTTGGCAAGCTTGAGTTAACAGCTTAGTTATGTATTCAAAGCATCTCAGCGAGTTCATCGGCTACCTTAGATGCCAGCGACACACCGATACCATTCATTCGAACACCTGCTAAGATACGTTCATTGATACGCTTAACGATGGGTGTCTTTTCTTTGCCGAAAGCCATAATACCCGACCATCGCATGGCTACAGTATAATTATATTTAGGGATGATCAGATTTTGAAGATAATAATCAAGCTTTTGTTGAATGCCATCATTTAAAGCGAAATTGGTAGTTTTTTCGTTTTCGAAATCGAGGTTTCTTCCGCCACCAAATAAAATACGATTACCAATATTTCTGAAATAATAATATCCCGCATCAAAATGGAATATCCCTTTAAAAGGAAGGCGATCCAAAGGCTCAGTAACCAACACCTGTCCTCTACCAGGTATAATATCCATTTCAGGAAAAAATCTCCCGGTGAATGCATTCGTGCAGAGGATGCATTGGTCCGCTTTAAATATTATTCTATTGTTCGAAACTGGATTCTTTACCTCGATCTCCACCGCATGCTGCGTTGTTTCAATTTGTAATACTTCAGCACCGGTTTTAATTTCAATTCCTGATTTCAATGCCATGCGGAGAAGCGCCTGCATCATTTTACCGGTATCAAGCTGGCCTTCAAAAGGAGTAGCGATGCAATACTTTATAAAATTTTTATTGAATCCTGAAGACTGGATAATGCTGTTATTAATTGAAAAAACCTGGTCTTTAAATAATGGGTAAAGCAATCCATTAATCCTTTCAATATCGTTTTTCTCAATTGATTCATTATTAAACACGAATTCATATCCTCCCAGATTCTGATAGTCTACAATATCTTTACCCAGCCGGCCCAGTAGCATCTGCAATCCTTCCCGACGTTTTACCACCAGGTTAAATACAGCTTCGGGAGACATTGTTTTTAAATCATTCAATAACTCACTTACGCCGCCGAACGTAGTGAAACCGGCATTCCTGGTGCTGGCACCGGTAGGGAAGATGCCGCGCTCCAGTATGAGTATCGTTTTTTCCGGAAATTTCTCTTTGATGCTGATGGCAGTGGATAACCCTACGATCCCGCTACCAATGATGATGAAATCATAGTGGATGAAGCTTTGACTTTCCCAGAAACTAAGCATGATAATGGATCGTATGAGTCATGGTAAAACTATAAAAGCATCTTTACAATAATTTTGTCAATGGGAAAGCTCAGATCCGATTCAGCTAATGCTGCCAGAGGTTTCCAGAAGAACCCTGCGGGCTTATTTATGGGTTCATCTATTAATTTTATCAAATAATAGATGGAAATCAATTGATCGGATTTCACGAATGTGCTTTGCTGAAAGAAATCTGTAGTATAAAAGTGCGAAATTATTTCTATTTCAACATTTAATTCTTCTCTGAATTCCCGGCGCAGGCAATCGAGCGTTCCTTCGCCGTATTCCATACCACCACCGGGGAATTTGGTGAACTTCCGGTCCATAAATTCTTCATTACAAAGAAGAATTGCGCCTTCCAGATTGATCGCAATTCCGTAAACGCGGATATTAAACCGGTTAATCGAATTTTCTTTATTCAACAACTCTTCCATCATTCAGTGTTATGATCCTGTCGGCTTGCCTGGCTAGTATATTATTATGGGTGACGATTACAAAAGTCTGGTTGAATTTACTTCTCAATTCAAAAAAAAGATGATGCAATTCTTCAGCGTTCTTGCTGTCGAGATTCCCGCTTGGCTCATCAGCAAAAACCACCGCAGGGTTATTTATTAGGGCTCGTGCTACGGCCACCCTTTGCTGTTCGCCGCCGCTAAGGGCGGCAGGCTTATGGGCGGATCTTGAACTGATATTGAGCAGGGATAAAAGTTCCATGGCTCTCTGCTCTGCTTCCTTTTTACCCGTACCTTTTATAAAGGCAGGGATGCAGATATTTTCCAATGCTGTAAATTCGGGAAGTAGATAGTGAAATTGAAAAATGAAACCTATTTTACTATTTCGGAAAGCCGATAGCTGTTTGCTCTTCAATAGGTCGAGACTGGTGTTATCGATCACCACATCTCCTTTGTCGGCATTATCGAGTGTGCCCAGAATATGCAATAACGTTGATTTTCCGGCCCCTGATGAACCTACAATAGCTACCAATTCCCCGGTTTTTATTTCCAGCGAAATGCCTTTCAGTACCTCAAGGTTTCCGTAGCTTTTCACAATATTTTTTGCAGAAATCATAATGCAAATTAAATGAAATAATAGTGGGTAGAGAGAGTTGTTCACTCAGCATGCAAGTGGCTCGTTGCAAATAGGGGTTATTCGGAATTTGATGTGTTCGCTTAAAATGAAAGGGTCACGATAATCTCCCGATTTAATAAAGTTTATGAAATAGATAGAATCTACACTATCAAAGCGCCGTAGGCTCGGATCTTTTTGTAACCATGGACTTCAGTCCGTGGACAGGGAAACACTGCAAGATCACAGAGAGCCGTAGGCTCGGTTCATTTTGTAACCACGGACTTCAGTCCGTGGACAAGGAAACACTGCAAGATCATAGAGAGCCGTAGGCTCGGTTCATATCAGATCCTGGAAAATATACCGCTCGTCATACGGAACATTAAACTTTTCCAAAAACTCTCGATATTCTTCCTTAAATGTTTGCTTTGTATGATGTTCTTCCTGATTCGCAATATAGCTGTATACATTATCTATTTGTGAGTGACTGTAAGAAAATACCCCATAGCCCTCCTGCCATTCAAATCTTCTTTAAGTTAATTGTCGATCATTAATGTACTTCGAAGATTTAGCTTTTACGGCCTTAAGCAATTCGGATATGGGAACTATGGGTTTCAGTCCTAGAAAACAATGGACATGGTCGTCTACACCATTTACGATAATATTTTTACAGCCTGTTTGATTGATCAAATTACCAATTACTCCGAATAAGGTA
>JBBRJE010000197.1:0-6088 GCA_038219845.1 Bacteroidia bacterium | reverse complement strand
CCTGTGAGCGCCATCAGTACCGTAAGAAAATTTCTCGTTCATCAGCAAAAGCTGATGGGCCTTAACAGGCGACTGGTGATGGATGGCAGGGATATCGGCACTGTTGTATTCCCCGATGCTGAACTAAAAATATTTATGGTTGCCAATGATGAGGTGCGTATCATGCGAAGGCTGGATGAGATGCAATCCAAAGGATTATTGGGTAATTATGATGATGTGGCAGCCAACCATAAAACCCGCGATCAAATTGATACTACCAGGCAAGACAGCCCTCTGAGAAAGGCCGATGATGCCATCGAACTGGATAATTCCAACCTTAGCCGCGAGGAGCAGTTCAGGATTGTTTACGAGATGGCCAGGGAGCGGATCGGGAATTTGGTTCAGGATAGTATTTAGTGGTTAGTATTTAGTGGTTAGTATTTAGTAAATACAGGGATAATTGGGATGGGGGATATTGTGGGTTGTGGTTAAATTCAGTATGATATTTTTTTAGGATTCTGTTATTAGATTTATCTTCTCTTATGAAATTGCTGCTCTGCATTGCAATCCTTTCTGCCAAAATTTGCTTTGCACAGACTACCATTATTGTTAAGAATTATCCTAAGAACACCAAAGAAGCTTTTATCTCCGGTAATTTCAATAATTGGAATCCGGGTGAGGATAGGTACAAACTAAAAAAAGAAAAAGAAGGGTATCAAATCACCATAACTTTACCGAAAAATGCAGAATTCAAATTTACGCAGGGCAATTGGGAAAGTGTTGAAGTGAATAAAGACGGCAGTCCTAAGGCCAACAGGACTTTTAATCCGGTAAATGCAAAGGATACATTATACATTTCAATAGCGCTTTGGTCGGGAGGCAAATCTGCAATCAGGAAATCCAGCGCACAAAAAAATGTGGTAATCATTAAAGATTTCTTTATGCCACAATTAAATGCGCATCGCAAGCTAAGAATTTTATTGCCATTGGATTATAAGAGAAACGTCAAACGTTATCCTGTTATTTATATGCAGGATGCACAGAATTTATTTGACGAATCCAGTGCCGGCTTTGGTTCTGAATGGGGTATTGATGAAACGTTGAATAAATTGCAAAAGAATGGAGGATATGGCTGTATTGTGGTTGGGATAGATAATAGCGCTGCGTCCAGGATGAATGAATACAATCCTTTTTATAATTCACGCTATGGGCCCGGCCTGGGAAATGCCTATGCAGATTTTGTCGCGCTCAGCCTGAAACCTTATATTGACAGTGTATACAGAACCTTACCTATGCGTGATTTCACTGCCATTGGCGGCAGCAGCCTGGGAGGGTCGATATCACAATTCATTGCTTTAAAATACCCGGATAAATTCAGCAAGGTTTTAAATTTCTCGCCTGCCTATCAAATATCTGACTGCAATTATATTTTTAAAAAGACAGAAGCTAAAAAATATCGTCTTAAAATGTATATGATTTGTGGAGCAATTGAAGGCAATGACACCATGATGCAATACGATATGAAAAGGATGCGGGATACGTTACTCAACAATGGTTTCAAGCGTAATGAAATTTTTGATACCATAGTAAAAGACGGTGCACATAACGAATGGTTCTGGAACAGGGAATTTGCGGGTGCCTATAAGTGGTTGTTTGGAGAATGGAATGAGATAAAAGGTAAGAATAAATTTTATGAATTTTATTGCCTCCTGAACTACCATGATAGTTCCAGCCTGTTAAAAATTAATTCATACGATACTTGTACCAGATATATTTCTAATTCGCTTCCTCATCAATATGCATTCTTACATCGTGCAATATTTAAAAATAAAGATACCACCAAGGTAAATTCATTAGTTGTTATAACAGATCGTAGGAAGAAGCTTAAATTTAACGCTTATTTTTACGATAGCCAATATGTTTATTACAAATTTATTAAGCCCAGAAAAGGCGGACGATCGACAAAGAGGTTTAATAAATTTCTTACGCAACCACTGAGAATGAATTGTTTTTAGAATAACTACCTAGTGCTAAGTTAGGTGTAAATGTCAAAGTCAAAAGAGAGAATAGCCGAGGTTCATTTGTCCATACAATTTCGATTAGCTAAGGAATTCACCCTGAAATGGTCAACTAATAATAGCCCCGTGTAAAGCCCGGGGTATAATGAAGACGGTTTGTACAACCCAGATAGGGGTTGAATTTATGGACTACAATGTTCAACCCCTGGGGGTTGTAATCCACACCAACCTCTTACCCGGGGTTCCACCCGGGGCTATTATTGTTTGACCCTTATCGGGTCAAAAACCGTTAACTATGAAATAGAGATTGTCAATCAAAAAAGGAAGCGACAGAATAAGATTAAAATTGCACGCTTATATTGCTTCTTCCAGAATAGCATTTATTTTCACTTTTCATTCTTCACTTTTCATTCCCTCCTTATCTTCGCACCTATGTTTGAAAATAGTTCACGCACAGAAATCAGCGAACTTGGCGAATTCGGTTTAATTAAAAAGCTTACAGAAGGTATTGTATTGAAGCACGAATCATCCCTTCTGGGGGTCGGTGATGATTGCGCTGTGATTGATGGAGGCGGGGTTTTCCGCAAAGTAATCACTACAGATATGCTGGTGGAAGGGGTGCATTTCGACCTGAGCTATACCCCCTTGAAACATTTAGGATATAAAGCGGTAGTGGTTAACCTCAGCGATATTTTTGCTATGAACGCCACGCCCGAGCAGATTACAGTAAGTATTGCCATGAGCAATAGGTTTAGCGTAGAAGCCATGGAGGAACTCTATGAAGGCATCTACCTTGCCTGTGATAAATATAGTGTAGACCTGGTGGGTGGTGATACAAGCAATAATAAACAGGGGCTTATCATAAGTATCACGGCCATTGGAGTAGCTAAAGAAAACGAACTCGTTTACCGCAATGGAGCAAAAGAAAACGATCTGATCTGTGTGACGGGCGACCTGGGAGGGGCTTATATGGGCCTGCAGATTTTGGAAAGGGAAAAACGAATCTATCTCGAGAACCCCAATATCCAACCCGATATTCAACAGTATGATTTTATCATTGGAAAGCAACTGAAACCAGAATGTGCGAATAAAGAGCTGGCGGCACTCAGGATCGCAGGGATAAAACCTACCAGCCTTATTGATATCAGTGATGGCCTGGCCTCAGAATTATTTCATATCGCCGAACAATCAGATATAGGAGTAATTATTTATGAAGAGAAGCTTCCTATTGATCAGCAAACATTTGATACTGCTGTTGAATTAAATCTTAACCCTCCTACTGTTGCTTTTAGCGGGGGAGAAGATTATGAATTGCTTTTTACCATTAAGCAGGAAGACTTTGAAAAGATAAAAGGCATTAAAGATATTCATATCATCGGGCATTGCACCGCAGCCTCAGAAGGGATGTTCAGCTATACCAAGAGCGGCACCAAGCTGAGCCTTGAAAAGCAAGGGTATAAAGCTTTTTAATACAAATGGAAGGATTAAGGAATGAAAGAATGAAAGAATGAAAGTATGAAAGAATGAATACAGAATACAATGATAAGTATAATTTGGAATGAAAAATTTTTTAGCTGTGCAATGCTTTAAACATCGTTTGTGCTTTTAGCAGGCATTCGTTGTATTCTGATTCTGCATCTGCATCATAAGTAATTGCGCTGCCTACATGGCAGGAAATGTATTTGCTTCGGGCATTATATACGATGCTTCGGATCACCACATTCAAATCGAAATCTTTATTATCGGAGACATAACCTACCGAGCCACTAAATATTCCACGGGGGATTTTTTCGTATTGATTTATCGCATGCATCACTTCGTGCTTTGGCGCCCCAGTCATGCTGCCCATGGGGAAGGTAAGCTGAATGATTTCGTGAAATGAAATATTTTTTTTCAGCGAGGCACTAATGGTGGAGATGAACTGGTGCACGGTAGCAAAAGAATATACCTTTAATAATTCTTCCACTTTCAGTGTTCCGGTTTCTGCGCAACGTGAGAGGTCGTTGCGCATGAGATCCACAATCATAATATTTTCTGCGCGTTCTTTTTCATTTTGTTCGAGCCGGGTTTTAAATTCCTTATCGGCCGCCGCCAGGGCCGACCGTGGCATAGTGCCTTTGATAGGCTGGGCAATAATTTTATCTCCCGATCTTTTTAGAAATCGTTCGGGGCTGGCACATAATAAATAGCTTTCATCCTGCTTGAAAAAGGTAGCGAATGGGGTGGGTGAAATGCCAATGAGACTTTGAAAAACCCGCGCCGGATTGATGAAGGCATCTTCAGCAAAAAATTCCATACAATAATTCAGCTCATAAAAATCACCTTCAAGGATCTGCTCTTTTATTTTTTCTACATTGCTGATATATTCCTCCTTTGTAGTCCTGGCATTGAGGCTGATCTTCTGTTCCTTTTTATTTGAGGGTAGGGAGTCCAGGATCTCTTGCAGCACCGATTCCAATGCACCGATAATCTCTATTTCATTTTTTCTCTTATCAATAATAAGCAGGATCTGTGGTTCAAAGAAAAAACATCCTTTAAATCCTGAAGCCGTGTTCTCAGGCTCCTGAAGCCCGTGCAGATGGTGGTTAAATTCATAGCTTATATAACCCAGCTTCCATGCAGCATTTGCATCCATGGTTTCTGTACCGGAATAGGTTTGTGTTCTCTTATCAGCTACACCGGCTATTATTTCATATGAATCATGATTGCAGGCGGAAGAAATTCTATTGGAATGGAGGATACACGCATAGGCATATTTTTCACACCAGAAAGGGAGCGCTTCTTTCAATGATAAAAAATCGGAGGTGGATAAACGGATCTTCAATTCATTGATCTTCGTTGCAGTTCCAGTTTTATTAAACCAAGCTCCCGGCCTACCTGACCTTTAACGCTGCTGTTCTCCTGTGCCCTGCGTGCGAGGTAAGGCAATACAGAACGGATGGGACCATAGGGCACATATTTGGCCACATTATAGCCGGAAGCGGCCAGGTTAAAGCTTAAATTGTCGCTCATGCCAAGCAGCTGAGCGAAGTACACACGGGATGAATGGGCCGGAATATTTTTGGCGTTCATCCATTCGGTTAATTTCAGGCAACTTTGTTCGTTATGCGTGCCGGCGCAAATAAAAATATTTTCATTATCCAGGCAATAAAATATGGCATCATTATAATCCTTATCACTGCTATCCTTATCCTGCTGAATCGGCGAAGGATAATTCATTTCTTTGGCCCGCTGGCGTTCCTTTTCCATATAGGCACCACGAACGATCTTCAGGCCGAGGTAGATGTCTTTCTCTTTTGCCAGGGCCACCAGCCTTTTGGTATATGCTACCCGGTCGTGACGGTACATCTGGATGGTATTATAAATAATCGCTGTTTGCGTATTGTGCTCCAGGATCATGGCTTCAGTCCAGGCATCGATGGTATCCTGTATCCAGCTCTCTTCGGCATCAATAAAGATCTTCACTTTTGCATTGGCGGCCGCATTGCAGATGGCTTTAAAGCGATCGTGGGCCTTTTGCAATTCGAGGAATTCCGTGGAGGAAAGAATTATTTTCAGCTCATTAAAATTGAGGACAATATTTTCCGTCATCCCCTTTAAATAAGCGGCATTCACTTTCTCCAGTAAGGCCTGTCGCGCAATTCCGGTGGTTTTAAAAACAGAGAATGCGATCGCGGGATTTTGACTCGCGGCTTCAATAGTGCGTATAATCTCGTCGCGCGTGGCATCGAAGCCCGCTTCATTCTCCTCCCCTTCCACGCTATAATCGAGGATAGATTTTACATTTGAATGGTTTAGTTCATTCACTACCCCCTCACAATCGCTGATGGTTTCACCCCCGCAAAACTGGCTGAATATCGTGTTCTTCACGATACGCCTTACAAAAGGGAGATGCCATTTTAAAGCCCAGGTGGCAAGCAGCGGCCCTTGCGTCACAAGGACAGGATAGTTGAAGCTTTTAAATAACCAGGAGGCTTTTTTTAACGAGTTGCTACTTTTATTTTTAAAGGCAATTTCGGTATCTGAGAAACTGAGTGACATTAGGGCAAAAATAAGGAAAATACGGGGAAGTGGGTGTGGGTGTGGGTGGG
>JBBRJE010000196.1:0-6091 GCA_038219845.1 Bacteroidia bacterium | reverse complement strand
AAGGCGAAAGAAAACGCAAACCTAAAATCTCGTGATATTATAAATCTTGTAAACAAAAATTTTGAAGAGAAAATCTCATCAGGTTCTTATGACGATATTAGAAGAAAAGATTTAAAACTTCTTGTGCTTGCTGACATTGTTGTTAATAGTGGCGTAAAAAAAGGTTCGGCAACTAATGACCCAACTAGGGGTTACGCATTGCACCCAGACTTTAAACATCTAATAGTAACATACAAAACAGCCAATTGGACAAAGAATTTAAAGTCGTTCAATAAAAATAAACCATCACTTGCCGACATACTTTCAAGAAAAAGAGACCTTGAAAAAATTCCCGTAAAACTTCCAAACGGCAAACCAATTGAACTTTCACTTGGAGAACACAATGTTTTACAAAAAGCACTTATTGAAGAATTTCTACCTCGTTTTGGCAGCGACTGTGCTATGCTTTATATTGGTGACACTTCAAAGAAAACTTTGCATATTGAATTAGAGGAACTCAAAAAGCTAAATTTCTTCGAACTTTCTCACGATGAACTTCCCGACATAATTGCATACAGCAAAAAGAACAATTGGCTTTATTTAATCGAAGCAGTCCATAGTTCTGGACCAATGAGTGAAACAAGAGTTTTAGAGCTAAAGAAAGTTCTTAAAGACTGCAAAGCAGAATTAATATTTGTAACAAGTTTTCTAACTCGACCATACTTCAAGAAATGGATGTTAGACGTTGCTTGGGAAACAGAAGTTTGGATTGCTGACAATCCTGACCATCTAGTTCACTTCAACGGACATAAGTTTTTAGGTGCATATTAGCCAACGCTTTTGGTGGCACATTTGTATTTTTTTCAACGCTCCGCATCACATTTGTGGTGAAAATCGCCACCTTCGCCAAGCCACAAAACGTGATACCCAATTTTAGGACAACCAACAACAATGAGAAACCGACCTAACATACTTGTAGTTTGCGGACGAAATAAAAAGCGTAGCCGGACTGCCGAACACATTTTTAAAAATGATAACCGTTTCAATATTCGTTCCGCAGGACTTAGCCCCAAGAGCGACAGAAAAATTTCAGATAACGATTTGAATTGGGCAGAATTAGTTTTTGTTATGGAAACAGAACAAAGAGCAAAGATTTGGGAACTTTACAGCCACTTGGAAATGCCTAAAATTGAAATTCTAAATATTTCAGACGACTATGAGTTTATGGATGCAGAACTTGTTGAGATGCTAACAGATAGAATTAATGATACTTTGAAAATCCTATGATTTAATGAGGAAAACGGAGAATACCAATTTGAACTCATTGACAATGGAAACGGAACCACAACTTTTAAACAAAGCGAAAAATTTAAAGGAATACTGGTGCCACTATTCAAAAAGCAAATGACAACAATACGAAAAGAGGATTTAAAGAAATGAACAAAAAATTAAAGGAATTGTCTAAACACCTCTAACAAAATCTGGATTTATGGAGGGTCTCAATCCTCCCTTAAATACCATTAATCCTTTAAAAACTATAATTAAAGCCTATACCAAAAGTTTGCTTGAATTGTAATTTTGGATTCCCTTCTGTCTTGGTGGAAACGCCGTTCTGTAAAACATAGGTATAGCTTGGCTGGGTATTGTCGAACGCTATATCAAGTCCGAAAGATGCGCCGAGGTATTTATTGAATTTCCAGTTTAAGGTATTGCTGAAATAGAAATTATAATTATGAAGAAGGTAGCCGTAAAAGGCATCAAAGGAACCGGTATATTTCAGATCTCTCTTAATCTCTTTGGTATAATCCAGACGGGTATAAGCTCCCAGGTCGAAGGAATATGTTTTACCGCTGTCTACTCCAAAGATGGTCCTGTCGCGGAACCTGCGATCCAGCTTTAAATTTAATTTTGCAGTCAAAGGAGAAAAATAAGCCGAGAAATCTTTAGTTTTCTGATAAGTAAAACCAACGCCCAATTTAACATCGGCAGGCGCGAAGGGCGCTGATAAAACGGCGCTTCTCACCCCGTCGGTGAAATCATAGCCATCAGAAAATTGTGATTTAACCTGTGCCGCAAGGGTATAATACCAGTATTTTGAAGCTTTCCGGTTCAAAGAGGAAGTAATCGCCCAGCGGTCATCGGTCTTTCGTATACCATTGGTGGAAGTGGAGCTCAGAAAACCGTATGCTGCATCGGCATTGCTTTTAAACAGGTTTTTATTTTTCTTATAGAGCACATTGGCTTTCACCAGCGTATTCAATCCCATGGAATAACGCTCACCGCCCGAAAACCAATTGGTAAGCGATGCCTGGTTGAATGTGGCGTTGATGCTGGCGCCGCGGGTCCAGCCTTCCTTAATCTCATTGCCATCATCCTTCATGTCTTTCACATTTTTGGCTGTATTTTTATCCATTTGTGCGTTTAGGCTTAGGGTGAATAAGGAAAAAAGAATTGGCGATAGTAAGAATTTTAAATTCATATTTAATAGATATTTTAAATGTTCGCAATTTATATCAAATATCGTGCGAAATATTTTATCTTCGCCTAATCTTTATTTAACGGGGTGCTTTTTGCAGGGCAATTTGGCTGAGATTATACCCGATGAACTTGAACAGGTAATGCTGTTTAAGGATTCGCTTCCCGCTTCAGGGAAATTTATTCTCAGCATTTTTTCAGCAAATCCTCCATTTTAATTCTTTTATCAAATGAAAAATATTTACTTTTCTGTTTTATTGGTATGTATACTGAAAGGCCTGTCGGCCCAGTATTTTATTAAGGGCCTGGTGCTATCATCTGCCGATTACAGGCCTGTATCCAACTGTACCATCACCTTGAATAAAGAGGAAGGGACCTTTATTCAAAAAGTATATACCGATAAAAACGGTTACTTTATCATCACCAATCTGCCTGCCGGGAAATATAAGCTCACGGCCTATGAAAACGGATTTAAGCTAAGCGACCTGGATATTAATCTTGTTCAGAACAAAGCCGATATCATCTTTGAGTTGAAGCCTATCCAGGTGGTAAGCGATGAGGTGATCATCGAAAGCATCAAAAACAAAGAGCCGTTTAATGCCACGCATACTAACCTGGATAAAGAACAAATAAAAAAATTCAATATCCTTCAGGATCTGCCGGTAATACTGGCAACCACGCCAGGAGCGGTATTTACCAGCGATGCCGGCGCCGGCGTAGGCTATTCAGGCATTCGCATTCGTGGTGTTGATGCCTCACGCATCAATGTAACCATTAACGGCGTTCCTTTGAATGATGCCGAAAGTCATGGTGTATATTGGGTCGATCTCCCCGACCTGGCGGGCAATGTGAACAGCATGCAGGTACAGCGGGGTGTGGGCTCATCCACTAACGGCAGCGCGGCTTTCGGAGCCAGCATTAATATTGAAACCACCCGAAGCAGCATGGAACCTTACAGCCTGTTCACCAGCGCTTATGGCTCCTATAATACATTTAAAAACAGCATCAGGTTCGGTTCGGGAATCCTGCGCAACCACTGGACATGCGAAGGTGCTTTAAGCATGATAAAAAGCGATGGATATATCGACAGGGCAAGCAGCAATCTGAAATCGGCTTATGGAACCCTAACCCGCTATGGCGATAAAAGCCTGCTTAAATTTATCGTCATGAATGGCAGGGAAACCACCTACCAGGCCTGGTACGGGGTACCTCAGGATTCATTAATCCTTCACCGTACTTACAATGCTTACAACTATAAAAATCAAACGGATAATTATGCCCAGATGCATTACCAGCTCATGTACAGTTATGCCTTTAATTCAAAATTCACTTTAAATACCGTGCTGCATTATACCAAAGGCAAAGGCTATTATGAAAATTATAATGCGGCGGCGGCGCTGAAAAAGTACGGATTGCCCTATTACCTGAATACCGACAGCAGTTTTAGAACCACTGCCGACCTGATCGACAGAAAATGGCTTGATAATGATTTCTATGGCCTGGTGAGCTCGGTGGTTTACAAAGAGAAAAAATATGAGCTCAATGCCGGCCTTTCTTATAATTATTATACCGGCCTTCATTATAATGAAGTGATCTGGGGTGATGTATGGACTGCCCCGAAGCCGGGCGGGACTTATGCGCCCTTCCGTTATTACCAGGATAAAGGAATTAAAAATGATGGTAATATTTATGGTAAGATATTTTATAATTATTCAAGGCATATCAAACTGTTTGCCGACCTGCAATTGCGCCTGCTGAATTATAATTTCAATAATGCAATAGGTGAAAATACAATTAAGAAATATATATTTTTCAATCCCAAATTCGGCTTAAATTATTTGTTTAACGACAGCAGCAAGCTCTTGATCTATTTTGGGCGATCAGCTCATGAGCCTACCCGTGATGAATTTGTGCAGTCGACAACGGGCTCTGCACCGCGTGCCGAACATATGAATGATATAGAAGTAGGATACACTAAAAAGGTGAAAGACTGGCTGCTCATAGCTAATTTTTACAATATGAGCTATACCGATCAATTGGTGCTTACAGGAAGGCTCAATGATGTGGGAAGCCCTGTGAGGGAAAATGTGAAAAGCAGCTACCGCAGGGGAATAGAGCTTATTGCTGAACGTAGGTTTGATGGAGGTTTTAGCATCAATGCCAATATCAGCTATGCAAAAAGTATCATTAAAAATTACACGGAGTACCTTTATAATTACAACCAGGACAGCTCCTTTATTTATGACTACAAAACCACACCCATCTCGTTTTCGCCCGACCTGGTTTTTGGTTCTGCCTTAAAATACAGCACCCAAAAACATTTTGAGCTGGAGCTCATAAGCAAATATGTGAGCAAACAATATTTGGATAATAGCGGAAGCAATGAGCGGAAACTCAGTTCCTATTTTGTGAATGATTTTTATTTACGCTATCATTTTGTAAAGCAGAAATTGGTAGACGATTTAAATATCAGCGGGGTGATCTATAATCTGTTCAATACCTTGTATTCCAGCAATGGCGCTTCTTATGGCGAGATCGCGAATGGGAATCGCAAATCCTACAATTATTATTACCCGCAGGCGCCCCAGCATTTTGCGCTGATGCTACAGGTCAAGTTTTAGATTTCATCACTTTTTAAATGTTGTCAAATATATATTGAATGCATATTTTCGCAGCATGGAAATAACCAAACCCACACGAATTTTTTTACCTCAAAACTTCAATATCAGCTCCTGGGACGAACTAAAGCCTTATTATGATAAATTATTAAGCGAGAGCATATATAGTGTTGACGACCTGGCGATTTGGCTGCGCAGGCGCAGTGAGCTGGAGAGTGTGGTAAGCGAGAATTTAGCCTGGCGCTATATTCATATGACCCGCGACACAACGGACAAAGCCATTGAGAAAGAGTATCTTTTTTTCGTACAGGAGATTGAGCCGCATATCTCTCCATACAATGACCTGCTTAACAAAAAGCTGATTGAGGCAGACGCCAAATATCATCTCCCGGCAGATAAATATTTTGTGTACCTGCGTGCGGTGAAGAAGGAGATTGAGATTTTCAGGGAGGAGAATATCCCTTTGTTTACCGAGCTTTCCACCCTCACCCAGCAATATGCAAGCATTAGCGGGCAGATGACAATAACCTACGAAGGCAAAGAGCAGACCTTGCAGCAGGCAGCGAATTATTTAAAAAATCCCGACCGTAAGATACGTGAAGAGGTTTATTACCTTATTGCCAACAGGCGGTTGGAAGATGAAGATAAATTAAACGATTTATTTCATCAGCTGCTCCTGCTACGCCATAAAGTGGCATTAAACGCGGGCTTTGCTAATTTCCGCGATTTCATGTTTGCGGCCCTTGGCCGGTTTGATTATACACCTGAAGATTGCTTTAAGTTTCATGATAGTGTGAGGGAGCAAATTGTTCCATTCATGAATGCACGTGCACGCAAGCGCAAAGCAGAATTAAAGATTGAAACGCTTAAGCCTTGGGATATGGATGTGGATTCCGAAGGGAAGCCTACATTAAAACCTTTCTTCGATGGTCATGATCTTACGGATAAAGGCATTGCCTGCTTTGCTAAGGTAGACAGCTATTTCGGCGACTGTCTGATGACGATGAAAAAGCTCAGGC
>JBBRJE010000195.1:0-6114 GCA_038219845.1 Bacteroidia bacterium | reverse complement strand
TTATCGAAAGCTCCAACCTCCCCCCTAACCCAAGTTCCACAATCTTCCGAAGTGTCGATATACGAATCTCCTTAATATCGTTTTCGACTTTTGAAATGTATCCTTTATTAGTACCACACTTCTCTGCAAGTTCTTCCTGGGTCATTCCTTTTTCAAGTCGGGCTTGATGGATAAGAAATCCAAGTTTAAAAGATTCATAACCTTTCTCAAGCTTATCACGTTTGGAGGTTCCTTTCTTTCCATATTGTTCATCAACAAAATGGTCAAGCGATTTTAGATTATTTTTCGGTTTCATATTCTTTTTTTATGCTCAATGCTTTTTCAATTTCGGATTTTGGTGTCTTTTGAGATTTCTTTTGAAAGCCGTTGGCTAATACTATTAATTTCCCATCATCAAAGAAACAGAAAATACGAAAGATTTCACTTCCCTGTTGTACCCTTAGTTCATAAAGCCCATCCGTTCCTTCCAGATGTTTTAAATAATCTTCGGGTACTCTTTGTTGCGTTTTCAATGATTCTGAATGTCCAGATTATTTTGTCTTTTTACTTTCTGGCTTTGATTATTATAAAAATCAGAAAAATAAGTTTTATATAAAAATACTGTCCGTATTTTTTCATTGTTCATAATGCTACAAATTTAAATAGAGTGCCCGTATGTGCAACATTATTTTTTCAAATCAGAATATGGTATTTGCATTGACTGATCACTGACAAATGACGATTAAATAACTAACAACTATCCCCTAACAACTGCCGCGTTTTCCTTAAATTCGCACCGTGAGTAACGAACTTCAATCTCCCATAGATTATTTAAAAGAATTGAACCACGCCCAGCAAGAGGCAGTAAAAGCTGTGGATGGACCGGTGATGATCATTGCCGGTGCCGGCTCAGGAAAAACAAGGGTTCTGACCTACCGCATTGCATACATGCTGCAGCAAAATATTGATGCATTTCATATTTTATCGCTCACCTTCACCAATAAGGCCGCTAAAGAAATGCGCAACAGAATCGAGAAGGTGGTGGGCACCGATGCACGTAACCTCTGGATGGGTACTTTTCACTCTGTATTCGCAAAAATTTTACGTATAGAAGCCGATAAATTAGCTTACCCTAAATCATTTACCATCTATGATACCGATGATGCCAAGAGCCTTCTGAAAACAATCATCGGCGAGATGGGCCTCGACGATAAGGTATATAAACCTAATGTGATTTACAACCGGATCTCACAGGCAAAAAACGCATTGATATTCCCCTATGAATATTATAAGGACAAAGAGCGTGAAGCCTCCGACCAAACTTCCGGACTGAGCAAGATGGGTGAGATTTATGCTGCCTATTGCGCCCGTTGCTTTAAAGCAGGCGCCATGGATTTCGACGACTTATTATTGAAGATGTATGAATTGCTCGACAAGCATCCTAAAACACTGGAACATTACCAGAATAAGTTTCAGTACATCATGGTGGATGAGTACCAGGACACCAATTTCTCGCAGTATATGATATTAAAGATGCTGGCAGCAGCCCATCATAATATTTGCGTTGTAGGCGATGATGCCCAGAGTATCTATGCTTTTCGCGGGGCCACGATTCGCAATATTTTAAATTTCAACCGGGAATATCCCGAGATGAAAACTTTTAAGCTGGAGCAGAATTACCGTAGCACACAAACCATTGTGAATGCTTCGGGCCAGCTCATCAAAAAGAATAAAGAGCAGATAGAAAAAAATGTATGGACCGATAATGATATCGGTGAAAAGATAAAAATCTACAAAACAAATACGGATAACGATGAAGGCAAGCTGGTGGCAGACCTGATTTTTGAAGATAAGATGCAACAGCAAATGTTCAATAAGCAGTTTGCCATTTTATACCGTACCAATTCGCAGAGCAGGGCATTGGAAGAAGCCCTACGTAAAATGAATATCGCTTACCGTATTTATGGGGGCATGAGTTTTTATCAGCGCAAAGAAATAAAAGATCTAATCGCTTATTTACGCCTTTTAGTAAATCCCAACGACGAAGAAGCGATCAAGCGGGTGATCAATTATCCAGTGCGGGGCATCGGGAAAACCTCCATGGATAAAATAATCCTGCTTGCCAATGAGCAAAATAAATCCATCTGGGAAATTATAGACAGTAATGAATTGCTTAAAATCGGATCATCAGCGGGAAAGGTAAAAGATTTTGTTATGATGCTGAAAAGCTTCCGTTCAGAGCTCAGCCGCAAGAGTGCGTATGACGTAGCTTACAGGGTGGCCAAAGAAAGCGGCCTGCTCAAAGATCTTTACGAAGACAAGACTGTGGAAGGCATGAGCCGATTCGAGAATGTGGAGGAGCTTTTGAATGGCATCAAGGAATTTAGTGAAGCAAAAGATGATAGCGGAGAACCCATCACGCTCGATTTGTATTTGCAGGACATCGCGCTGCTCACCGATGCCGATAAAGATATAGAAGATAACGACCGCGTTACACTGATGACCATACATGCAGCCAAAGGGCTGGAATTCCCGCATGTATACCTGGTGGGAATGGAAGAGAATTTGTTTCCCAGTCAGATGGCCCTTTCCTCACGAAATGATCTGGAAGAAGAGCGTCGGTTATTTTATGTGGCAATCACACGGGCAGAAAGAAAAGTAACCTTAAGCTTTGCCGATACAAGGTTCCGCTTCGGGCAATTGATAAGCAATGAGCCCAGCCGGTTCCTTGAAGAACTGCCTCCCGAATTCACCCATTTCATGACCCCGGTAAAACCTTCGTTTGCACCACAACGCTTCAATCTGGATGAGGAACGCAGTAATTTCAAACCCAGCTCGCTAAAAGCACAATTGGGCAATGCGGTGAAACAGATACTCCCTGATATTAATTTCAAACCATTACATAAGGCCCAACCTGTTACAGACACAGTTTTTGAGGCTGACAATACGGATACCTTAGTACAAGGAAATAATGTAGCGCATCAACGGTTTGGCAAAGGGGTGGTAACCGCAATGGAGGGCAAAGGCACCGAACGCAAAGCCATCATTGAATTTGAACAGTATGGGAAAAAGGTTTTGATATTGAGGTTTGCTAAGTTGAAGATCGTATGATGAAAAAATATAAATAAAATGGATCATCTTCCCAGGTTGCTTTCTATATCTTTCCATATCATTTTAATAAGTTTGATGGGCACCTTCTGTACCTCCTGTGGAAAGAAAAAAGCCCAATTTGAAATCACGAATGATTCAAATTTCAATATTGATTCACTTAGAATTGAAACACACTTAATGGATACAACGAACCTGATCTCCTTGAAACCGGGTCAAACAATTAAATATGCTACAAGCATGGATGGAGTTGGAGGTGACGGTGCCTACTACTTATGGTACCATCTTAATTCGAAGCAAAATTTCCTGCAATTCGGCTATTATACCAATGGTGCCCAGTTTGAAGAATCAACACAAATACGCATCAGTAAGGACACCGTTTTGTTCCATTCGGAATTCGGGAATCTTCCTTCTCAGTGACCCCGGGGCTGAACGGGAAAAAACATGATTCTCCTTGTGTTCTAAGCCAAAAATCCCTAATTTCACATTTTAAAAAATTTAGTAATACAACCTAATCATAAAGATGAAAAAGCTATTCTTGCTCTTGTTGGTCTTCCCCTTCTTTTTATCGGCCCAGCCGCCTGCGAATATCAACCTGCATTTTGCAGGGGTGGTTTCCGATTCCTGTAATCTTAAAATTGATAACCTGTATATCGATGAGTATAATCCGAACCTCAAGGCTGTTATTAAAAATAACCAATGCAGCTTTAATATCATATTGGAAAACCCAGGTATCGCCAGGCTAATTTATAACAAACAATCGGTAGTGCTTTTCATCCACCCCGGCGATGAAATGGATATAAATATCGGGGCTGATTCCTTGCCTAAAGCCATAAGCTTCAGCGGGAGAGGTGCCGTGGAAAATAGTTTCCTTAATTCCTTTTATAATGAATACAGGAATGATTATGATAAGGTCCGGGTTCATCAGGCCATGCTTACAACAGCTGTTGATCCGTTTGAAATGCATTTATTCGATGAAAGAAAAAAACAAAAAGAATTTTTTGATAAGCAGGATAAAACAAAATTCAGCAAGGCGTTTACAGATTATATAGATCAAACCATCCGTTATAATTATTTTGCCTCGCTGCTTTCTTTTCCTATTGTAAATGCCAACCAGTCGACTACCATTCTCACCGTGAATGCCCTTCCTGATGTGATGGTTAAGACGATAGATTCAAAGCTCGTGAATGATGATGCTTTAATATCTGAATCATACCGCGATTTCATCACCCACTATGTGATCTATACCACTTCTAAAGGCAATGGCTTTAATAAATTCACAGATTATAATATCAGCATGGATCGTAAGATTGTAACGGCTAAATCGATCCTGAGCGGTAAAACATTAATATGGTATATCGCCAATTTCTTAAATAGTGAGTGTGAAAAAGTAGCGCCCTATACTGCAAAAAGTGTGTATGCCCAGCTTAATGATATTGAGAAAGGGGGTAGCTATACAAAATTAATAAAAGCAAAAGCAGAGGCACGCATCAAGACGAAGGAGGTGACAGCAAAAGATGCAAAAACAAATACAGGCGCTACGGGGAATGGTAAAAAAAATCCTTTTGAAGGCGTGGCATTAAAAGATATTACCGGCAAAGAATTCAACCCTAAAGACATCGAAGGCAAAGTGGTATATGTCGATTATTGGGCCAGCTGGTGCGGACCCTGCCGCCAGGAATTCCCCGCTTCCAAACATTTGCACGAACGATTCACAGCGAAGCAATTGAAGAATATCGTGTTTTTATATATTTCCATCGATGGCAATGAAGGCAGCTGGAAAAATGCAGTCGAGCAAATAGGCATGAATGGGCTTCTCTTAATTTCACCCGGCGACTGGAATTCGGATATTGTAAAGTATTTCCAGATCAATAGCATTCCCCGTTATATGCTTATTGATAAAACAGGCGCTATCAGCAATGGCAACGCACCCCGTCCGAGCTCTGATGATAATATCTATAATGAAATTGTCAAATTGCTTGATAAGTGATTTTTGTCGGGAGCGCGGGAAGGTTTGTGTTTGTAAGGATTGATGAGTGTAAGTTTACCCATACTTATCTAATTGTTTGTTAGCTGATTTCTCCTCCATCCTTATATAATTGTTCGTTGGCTATTTGTTCCTAGAAATAATTTGGTTCAATTGATTTTTCTACCTCCAAGCTCCCAAACCTAACCTCTTAATCTCTCAATCTCCGCCACCCTGAATGAAACAATTCCTCTTCCTCATCACCCTCATCCCAACCCTGATCTTCAGTCAGGACCTACGCTGGAAGACGATTGATTTGAAAGTGAACACCAGCTGCCGTGGACTCTCCGCAGTAGATGATAGCGTGGCATGGATCAGTGGCACCAATGGATGGGTGGGCTTAACACACGATGGCGGAAATTCCTGGAATTTAAGCCAGGCGAAAGATTTTGAGAAGATGGATTTTCGTTCGCTTTATGCTTTCAATGCCAGCACAGCGATCGTTGCCAATGCAGGCTCACCGGCAAATATTTTAATTACCCACGACGGCGGACAACACTGGCAAGTCACTTATACAAATCAGGATTCGGACGCTTTTTTTGATGGGATAGATTTTTGGAATGATAAAGAAGGAATCATTTACGGCGATCCACTCCATGGAAAGTTGTGTCTGTTAAGCACCCACGACGGAGGCCTCCACTGGCAGGAATTGCCGGAAGAAAGTCGACCTGTATTAAGCCAGGGGGAAGCATCCTTCGCTGCCAGCGGCACAGCGATACGCTGCGTTGACCGGAATAAAATAATTATCGCTACCGGTGGTAAAGTGTCTGCCCTGTTAATCTCAGAGGATAAAGGAATCCATTGGACACGAATGCCCGCCCCCATTATACTGGGAGCGCAGGGCACCGGGATTTTTTCGGTGGCTGTTAAAAAAAATAATTTAATCATCGTGGGCGGGAATTATCTAGTCGATACCTTGGCAACTGATCATGTTTTCTATTCAAAAAATGGAGGGAAGCAATGGCTGAGTCCCGGCATGCCTACACGCGGTTACCGCGAAT
>JBBRJE010000194.1:0-6174 GCA_038219845.1 Bacteroidia bacterium | reverse complement strand
GGGGCCATAAGCTTCAAGTCGTTCGACCATGGGGTGGTAACCTTAAGTCTAAAAGGATCCTGCAGCGGCTGCCCTTCTTCTACCGTTACCTTAAAAGCCGGTATCGAAGGATTGCTGAAACGCATGGTGCCGGAAGTGAGTGAGGTGATTGCAGATGCGGATTAATTGGAAGTTCCAAATTATAAATTCAAAGCCAGCCTTATATACAAGTCTGGCTTTTTTTATGGTTTGAGGCGTATAGCCTGCCAGCATCTTTGAATAAAAAGAAAGCATAAAAAAAGATTTTAATGATCGCTTCCTGCAAAATCCTTAAATGTATCTTTACTGTCATGTATTTTTTTCTCTTGATTATTTCCTACATTTGTTTCTAACTAAAACTTTCCAATCATGAAATAATAAAAATGAAAAAAACTTTATTCTTCATTCTCTTTTCCCTCACGTTCCTGGCCTCACGAAGCCAGCTGCCATCAACGCGCGGCACGGAATTCTGGATAAGCTTTATGGAAAATGCCACGGGCACAGGAATGACACTCTCCCTGCATTTCAGCGCTTTCCAGAATTCTGTAGTAACAATAACCAACCCCAATAGCAGCTATTCCCAAACAATCAATGTAGCCGCCAATAGTTTAATTTCTTATACCGTGCCTGCCTCCGAATGTTATAATACCGGTTCGGGCAATATCGCAAATAAGGTATTGAAAATAACCGCAACGAAAGACATCACCATGTACGCCCTGAGCCATATCCAATATTCGGCAGATGGTACTGTGGTATTGCCTATCCAGGCCCTGGGAATGAATTACAGGATTATTTCCTATACAGGAATATTAAACAGCGGCTTACTCTATCCGGCGGAATTTTGTATTGTGGCTACCAGGGATTCGACGCTGGTGAAAATTATTCCATCTGTGAATACGCTTGACAATAAGGTAAAGAATGTCCCTTACTATATCAACTTAAATAAAGGACAATCGTACCAGGTGCAGGCCAAGACCGATAGCTCCTTAACCGGCTCGGTTGTAGAGGTTCAGAACTGTAAAGCGATTGCCGTCTTTGGAGGTAATGTAACAACCAGGGTGCCCTCCGGGTGCCAGGCTGCCGACCATTTGTATGAGCAATTGTATCCAACCAGTATGTGGGGAAAGGAATATGTGCTGGTGCCCACCGCTTCACGCAGCCAGGACCGGTATATAATTTTAGCCGACCAAAGCAGCACCGGCCTAACCATAAACGGGACCGCGACTACCATTGTAAATGCAGGCGATACGTATGAAGCTGATTTAAATGTGCCCGTTTATATCAGCTCCAACAAGCCTGTATGTATTGCCATTTATGCCCAGGGCCAGGGGTGCGGCGGAGGCAATGGTGATCCGATGATGATGTGGGCGACGCCGGTGGAACAAAATATCGACAGCATTATTTTTGTGGCGCAGAGCTCTTCCATTGTAAATAACCACTACGTTAATATAATTGCAAAAACAAATACGGTGGCATCTATCAAATTAAATGGAATCAATATCGGAAGTTCATTTACTACTGTGGCTGCCAATACCGCTTATTCTTACGCAAGGAAATCCATCAACCCGGGCGCCAACCGTATCACCTCAGATTCGGGCTTCACCGCTTATGCTTATGGTTATGGGAATGCCGAATCGTATGGCTATAGCGTCGGCTCCTCTATCCGCAACCTGAATTGGTTCTTCACAGTCAATAATATTATTAATGATAATTTCAGCACACCGGCAACCGCGCTTGTCTTCTGTAATTCTACCGTAGTGTTTAAAGGAAATGCAAGCTTTACCCCGTTATATTGGCGTTGGAAGTTTAATAATGATTCAGCGAACACACAAACAGTCACCAAAACATTTCCGGATACGGGATTGGTGAAGGTAATGCTGCTCACCAACAGGGGTGGCACGAATTCCTGTTCAGGATCAGATACAGCCTTTCAATATATCCGCATTGTAGGGCATGAAATACATATCTTCACTGCCGACACTGCGATATGCCAGGGTGGCTCATTTAAAGTACGGGTGGCCATTACCGGTGATTCCACGGTGGTATGGAATGCCAGCCCTGACCTGAGCTGCACGAATTGTAAAGAACCCATCATCAGCCCTTCATCAACACCATCCTGGTATAAAGTAAGGCTTGGTGTACCCGCCCTCGGATGCTCCGTGACAGATTCGATTTATGTGCAATTGATCGATCGTAATTCCTTAACTATCTCCAGAGATACCACCATCTGTGCGGGGCAGAAAGCCCGGATCAAAGCCAGCCTTGCAAAAGCTGACAGCGTTACAAAATACACGTATCAGTTATTTGGGAATAATAATTTCATAAAGCAGGATACTGTTTCATATTTTGAAATTAACTTAGATACTACCACCACCTTTGTAATTAAAGCCATCAGCGGCTGTTATGATACCCTGTCACCCGCCTTTACTGTTTTTGTAAGGCGGCCTTTAAAAATTCAATTCCTGGATTCCGTTTTAATATGTCAGAATAAACCTGGCAATTTTAATTTCCAATTAAGCGGTGGCGACAGCAGCTATGCTGTTTACTTATTAGAGAACAACCTCATTATTGATTCGGTTAAGAATGCCATAATTAAAACCAATTACAATTTTTCATTTGTACCCGATCAATCCAAAATTTATACGCTGGTATTTACCGACGGGTGTACCCTGAAAAATGATACCCAGGCCATTCCTCTGAAACAAAGGATGCCGCTGGGTTTCACACATTCTCCTGATCCGAATATCTGCTCCGGACAAATGATTGCATTGAATGTTAAGCCTTATGGCGGGGATAGCAGCTATACAATTTATCTGTTACGAAATCAAAATTTGCTTGACTCCATTACCAATGCAAGCTTTGGGAATAGTTATTTCTTTACACTGACGCCCGTAATCAACACTGTTTATAAAATAGTACTAACGGATGGCTGCACGCTGATTAACGATACGCAAACCTTTACTGTAAATGGCCGAAACCCTTTAAGTTCGTGGCATTCACCCAACCAGCTCATTTGTATTGGCCAAAGTTATAAGATACAGATAAGACCTTATGGGGGCGATAGCAGTTATACTATTTATCTTGTAAATAATACGGTGCCTGTCGATTCAATAATAAATGCGGCTATGGGCAATAATTATTATTTTACGGTAACGCCTTTAACGAATACTAAGTATACCCTTGTAATTAAAGATGGCTGCACTCCTTTGAATGACAGTGAGAATATCGATATAATGGTAAAGGATTTTGTGAAGCTCACCATTGGCCGTGACACAATTATCTGCAAGGATCAAAATTTTGCAATATGGGTTTCTCCTTCCGGCTGCGATACCGTGTATACCCTATATTTAATGCAGGGAAATTTGATGCTGGATTCTATTGTGAACGCAAAAAGTGACAGCTCATATAAATTTATTGTCAGCCCCGGTGTGCAAGCACGATATAAAATTTTACTGAGAAACAAGTACACGAAGCTGGAAGATTCCGCTTTTTTTAATCTCGACGTTTATCCGCCTTTATCCGTTAAGGCGATGGCGTCGCCGGTAAAAATTTGCTATAGCGATAGTGTCCTTTTGTCGGCTACGGCATCAGGTGGCAATACTACTTATTCGTATCTCTGGAATAGAGGCGCAGGAAATTATGCCAGCGTGAAAATTATGCCTAAGGCATCAGGCTGGTATCTGATGAAAGCGGATGACGGCTGTTCGGCAACAGCCTATGATTCGGTATATATCGAAGTAATGTCCTTGCCTGCAGTAAATTTCAGCGCTTTAAACACTTCAGGCTGCGAACCTTTCACCGTACAGTTTAAAAATAATAATACCCTTCCAAATGCCGGCTACCTATGGGAATTCGGGGATGGAACAACCGATACTTCAGCGAATGCGATCCATACCTATGCCCTTGCCGGCAGTTATAATGTTAAATTAATAATCAGCGCATCATCCGGCTGTATTGATTCGTTGGTTAGAAATAATTATATCGTTGTTCATTCAAATCCGCAAATCACCTTAACAATTGATCCCAAAAAAGTGAAGGTCAATAACGGACGCATTTCATTCATCACCACCAATACATTTACTGATAATTATGATTTCTATTTTGGTGATAGCAAATCAATTTTAAATCAACCGAAGAGCAATAAAATTTTTGGACATATTTATACTGATACAGGTTATTTTATTGTACGATTAGTAGCACATAATAATTTCGGCTGTACTGCTGAATTCAGTGATTCTGTTTTTATTGGTTTTAATTATCCTGTATTTATCCCGAACGCTTTTTCTCCCGGCAACAAAGACGGGCATAATGATTTTTTCAAACCCGCGGCCACGCAATATGAAATGGTGATCTATGACCGCTGGGGCCAGGTGATGTATACGGAAAAATGCATGGATAAAGATTTTAACTGCAATGGCTGGGATGGAACCTATAATGGCAGGCCCGTTCAGCAGGATGCCTATATTTATTTAATCACCTTATTTGATAGTGATATGATCATGAGTTATGAGCGGGGAACGGTGGTGGTGGTGAGGTAATGCTTAGAAATTAGTGATTTATAATTTATCTCGTTTAGTTAAGTATTTATTAATGTAAAATCGGTTCAGGTTTCCGCTTCGCGGAAAGAAATGCATTTTAACACAGAGAACCCAGAGATTATACCGTAAGCATATATGTATTAGTCCAATTCGACTTCGTCTTCTTTGTACTAAACATATATTGCTACGGCATTTACCACTGTAACATTATAAAACACTTTGGACTGTTTTATAATGAACATTGGTATTAAATACACACATTGGGCGCAGAGGAAAACAATTATAGATTTATACACCTGCATTTCTCTGTGCCCTTCCCGCCCGAAGTGGCGGGATGTATTTTAACTCCGTGTCCTCTGTGTTAAAACCAACCGCGAAGCGGTCCTAATCTTAATTAACGACATTGTTGTATTAGTGATTTATAATTCATTTAATTCACTGACAGCCTTTTAGAATTTCATCCACTACGGCCGGATCCAGGAGCGTGCTGGTATCTCCTAAATTTTTTGTGTCTCCTTCTGCAATCTTACGCAGGATACGCCGCATAATTTTTCCGCTGCGTGTTTTAGGTAAGCCACTTACGAATTGAATGATATCCGGTTTGGCAATGGCTCCGATCACACGCGTTACAGTTTGCAAAATATCTTTTCTCACGAGTTCCGCATCATGCATGGTTCCGGAATAAATCACATATGCATAAATGCCCTGCCCTTTGATATCGTGCGGAAACCCCACTACCGCACTTTCCACGACTCCCGTGTGCATATTAATTGCATTCTCCACTTCCGCCGTGCCTATACGGTGCCCACTTACATTGAGCACATCATCCACCCTGCCGGTGATCCGGTAATTGCCCTGGGCATCGCGCAGCGCGCCATCACCGGTGAAGTACAAACGGGGATAGGTGGCAAAATAATTCAGACGGCAACGCTCATGATCCCCATACGTGGTACGTAATATTCCCGGCCATGGAAATTTAATGCATAAATTCCCAGAGGCTACGGGGGTATTGATCACCTCTCCCTTTTCATCCACCAATACCGGCTGTACTCCTGGCAGCGGTAAGGTGGCCATGGATGGAATTCCGGGCGTTATGCCTGCCATATTGCTAATCATGATTCCTCCCGTTTCAGTTTGCCACCAGGTATCCACGATAGGGCATTTTCCTTTACCAATATTTTCATTATACCAATGCCAGGCCTCCTCATTAATGGGCTCGCCTACCGTTCCAAGCACACGTAGGCTGTCTAATTTTTTTCCCTGTAGAGGAGCTAATCCATAAGCCATCAACGAACGGATGGCGGTGGGCGCGGTATACAAAATATTTACTTTGAATTTATCTATGATGTCCCAAAATCTGCCCGCATCGGGGAAGGTGGGAATGCCTTCAAACATCAGGGAGGTGGCGCCTGCACTCAACGGTCCGTAAATAATATAGGAATGCCCCGTGATCCAACCTATATCGGCCGTGCAGAAATGAATCTCCGCAGGCTGGTAATTAAAAACATTGATGAAAGTATAGTTTGCCCAAACCATATACCCGGCACAGGTATGCACCACACCCTTAGGCTTGCCAGTAGAGCCACTGGTGTATAAAATAAATAATTTATCTTCTGCC
>JBBRJE010000193.1:0-6278 GCA_038219845.1 Bacteroidia bacterium | reverse complement strand
ATATTCACCCATTGGTATTTTTGATTCCGGCATTGGAGGACTTACGGTAGCGCATGCTATTTCGGAAGCCTTACCCAATGAAACCCTGGTATATTTTGGCGATACAGCACATATGCCCTATGGCAATAAGTCGAAGGAGCTGATACGATATTATGCGGCAGAGACAACCAATTACCTTCCTAATAATGAAGGCTGTAAATGTATGGAATCCTGCACGACCAGCTTACCTATACCATCTCACCGGAATATTTTACTAAATTTAAATTCTACCAATTCAGGCTTGCTCATGGGGGAGAGGAAGCGATCTTCCCAAATCCCCGATTCCAGGTCTCTATCGTTGGATTCAAAGCTACATGGTGGATGGGCATCCTAATCGGTTTGATATTAGGGGCAGTGGGCCTTGTGCAAGAGGATGTCAATAGGATGTTTAAGGTAACAATGAATGCCTTCTTAATAACTATGATCATCGCTTTCATAACTGGATTAATTGGGCTGGCCTACGGTTCATTTGTATTGTCGGGAAAACCGAAAAATTATTTTCAAGGTTGGCATTTTCCGGATAATTTAATAGATTTTAAAAACTATGTAAAAGTTGGCTCTATGCATAATTACAGTTATCTGGGAGGATTAATTGGAATGATGGGTGGAATATTTTATAGTTTAAGTATGAAAAGAAAAAAATGGATGCACAGGTGAATCTCGGACTTTTAAAAGATGATTTTAAGGTCAGAAATTATGATGGATTCTAATCGATAACGAATAATCCAATCCTGGTTCAATATAAATAAATCCTATAAGTAATATAGTAATCTGCGATTACCGTCTTTGATCCTCTACTTCCATTAAATACCAATTCGGCATTATACGTTAGGATGCTATTATAACTAATGAAATAATGGCCGCCGCCATTGATTGAAACGCTCCCACCTGAATTTTTGCTTTTCACCCAGTTGGAGCTGTTGTTGCCGGTATAGGCCTGAACACCAATCATCGTATAGATATTGGTACGGGAATTTGGATAATATCCAAATCCAATATTGCCGCCAATGGTAGCCGACATTGCATTGGAATTCATTTTTGTGATCGCCGTGTCGTGGCGTTCGTATCTACGATTAAAATTATCTCCAATATTTAAGAAAGCCGACCTGTTGCGTTGAAATTTAAGACTTATGGGCTTTGAATCAATCACGCCTATTTCTACTGCAGCCCCGGCGCCCCGGTTTAGTATTTTCTCAGGTAAGGTATCGGCTTTTGTATTATGTGAGCTATCCCTTAAAACCGGAAGCAGCCTTGCATATAACCTGGTGCCATTATACCGCCGGCCCTGGTTAAGGATACCGTCTTTATTCAGGCGGTCCGATAAATTTGAAAAGGAATTGGCGATAAGCAGCGAGCCCGACCTGGCATAATATGCGTCCACGCTATTGGGTTGCAATGCAAAGCCCCAGTTGTCATTAATGATATTATAAGTTTTTATATCGTATGCGCTGAGCATTTTATTTGCACGCATAAAAGAATCTATTTGTTCCAATTCGTACATCCTTCTTATTCTTCCGTCAAAAATCCTCATATTATAAAGCTGGGTTATAAAATCGGTGAAATTATTCGCTATCTCAGCGCTAATTTCTTTTTTAATTTTCCCGGCATCTCTCAGATCTTCTAAAATAAAGAGCACCATCTGAGCATTCGAAACATCCTCCAGGCGGCCCTTTCCAATGCCGACATAAGGAATAATTGTAATTTGGTCACTGGCGATCTTCTGGTTTCCCACCAGATCCTTTTGTTTGGTGAAACCGAGGGCAGCAGAGGCGCTCACCCCATATTCAGTAAACTTCAACCCATTATATTGTACGGAGGTCAAGGTCATATCGAAGCCCAGATCACTTATAAAATGATTGCTAAGTTTTTCCTTGAAATAATTTATCCCTGTGGTGCCCGACATTAATAAATAAAATTGTCTATCATCTGTGCTGAGCTGCTTTGAATAGGTAAGCTCAGGACGTAAATTAAATGTATGGCTTCCGGCGCTATTGGTAGAACCGGCGCTATAGGCAGAAAAAGCCAGGGCTTTAAATCCGGGCGTCCGGTACTTATAATCTTCAAGCTTAAAGGTTGTAACCTGGGACTTAGCAATAAAAAAACCCAGGATTAAAGGGATTAATAATTTCTTGATCATGTTGATGATTTTTAAAACTTTGACAAATATGGACTTATCATTTAATTTGTACAATACTCAATTCGCATTGTGCTCAAAGCTGTACTACAATCTTTGACATTAATTTTTTTATACCTATAGTAATAGGAAAATAAAAAATAACGTCCTGTTTTATTGCTTTTTAAGAATTCACAAAAAATAATTTCAAATAATCCTAATAATGCTTGAACCATTCATTCTTATTACCTTTCACCGATTGCCAGTTTTGGGCATTCGCAAAAAAGGCAGAAAGAAGAAGCGTAGAATTAAGTATTAGTTTTTTCAATTTATTTTCTATTAGCCGGAGATTAAAAACAGAAAACTTTATTTTCAAATTTATAGCTCATTTCCTATTATTCCAAATAAATTTTTAGGCTACTGGCGGGAATTGAATTCATATCCCCTTAACAGGAAATTGGGTATTTTCAGATTTGATGTGCTGATGTAAATCCATTTTAATAGTTCTTACCTCTTAAGTTCTTTCATAAAAGGAATGTAAGCGATAAAGAGCCGTAGGCTCGGCTCATTTTGTAACCATGGACTTCAGCCCGTGGGTAATGATACGCCTCCTGATTACCGAGAGCCGTAGGCTCGGTTCATATCAATTCATAGAAATATCTAAATTTCATGCCACCATGTTTTTTTAACCACGCAGGCACGAAGAACACTAAGAAGCACAAAGATTATTACCATTTCAGCGATTGTTATATTCAAAAATTTGAAACAATCATAATCCCTTTTGCTAATACTTAAATAAGGATCAGGTTGAGAATAGTGTCTTCAGCTAATCAAATTCCGAATACCCCTTCATAGTCCATTTTCAATTATCCATTGTCAATTCTCAATTCTCAATTATCCATTGTCAATTCTCAATTATCCATTCTCAATTAAAATTCCTTATCTTCGCCCTTTAAATTCATTCAGAATATTCAGATCAAAAAATATTCTCCCCCAAAACATTTTTCATGCAATTCAATTCATTAAACATTATTGAACCTATTCTCAAATCATTAGAAGAAGAAGGTTACACCACCCCCACTCCGATCCAGGCTCAGGCCATCCCTATAGTATTAGAAGGTACAGATTTATTGGGTTGTGCACAAACAGGCACAGGAAAGACAGCAGCATTTGCTATCCCTATTTTACAATTATTAAGCGCTAACAGAAACAACGAGAAGAAACGTAAAATCAGAAGCCTTATCGTTACCCCCACAAGAGAACTTGCCATACAGATCGCCGAAAGCTTCACTAACTATGGAAGGCATACAGGGCTTAAATGCACGGTCGTTTTTGGCGGCGTAGGGCAGCAGGCACAAACAGACGCCCTGAACCGCGGTGTTGATATTCTCATTGCCACCCCCGGCCGATTGCTCGACCTGATGAACCAGGGATACATCAGCTTAAAAGACATCGAAATTTTTGTATTGGATGAAGCCGACCGTATGCTTGACATGGGTTTCATTCATGACGTAAAAAAGCTGATCGCTGTATTACCACGTAAAAGACAATCGCTTTTTTTCTCTGCCACCATGCCCGCCGAAATTGTGAAGCTGGCAAATACAATTTTACATAACCCTTCAAAGGTAGAGGTGACGCCCGTTTCGTCAACAGCAGATACCATTAACCAGTTTGTTTTCTTTGTAGATAAAGGAAATAAATATGCATTGCTCGTGGATGTACTAAAGGACCCGAAAATAAAAACAGCCTTAGTATTTACACGCACCAAGCACGGGGCTGATAAAGTGGTGAAAATGCTCCATAAGCACCATATCAGTGCGGAAGCTATTCACGGCAACAAAGCCCAGAACGCAAGACAAAGGGCCTTGACAAATTTCAAGAGCCAGGCCACACGCGTGCTTGTTGCAACCGATATCGCGGCCCGCGGCATTGATGTGGATGATCTTCAATTCGTAATCAATTTCGAGATGCCTAATATCTCTGAAACTTACGTACATCGCATTGGAAGGACAGGCAGAGCGGGAGCAAATGGGACAGCGTTCTCTTTTTGTGACGCAGAAGAAAAAGAATATTTACGCGATATAGAAAAGCTGATCTCAAAAAGAATTCCCGTGATTGATGATCATCCTTTTCCTTTGATCGATCACAATCCGGTGAAAGCTCCTAAACAACAATTCCAGCGCAATCAAAATCATAATCGTCCGAAGCCACCGGCACAAACCAATGCGAATCATAACAGGCCGAAAGGCAGTGGGATGAACAGGATGAAATAAGGTTGTGATTTGGGAGGTTGGGTTCCGAAATCAAAAAGGGTCCAAGGCTCGAAATCAAACCACCTCAGCGATGAGATCAAATTCGGTAGCGTCCGTGATTTTCACATTTACAAAATCTCCGAGACGGGCATAATTGTTGGCGGTATTGATCAGCACCTCATTATCTACTTCGGGGGAATCAAATTCACTTCTGCCCATATAATTTTCGCCCTCAATTTTATCAATGAGAACTTTATAGGTGTTTCCGATTTTTGCATTGTTCAATGCTGCAGAAATATTTTGCTGCAATGCCATCACCTCATCCGCGCGTTCCTGCTTTATTTCCTGGGGAATAATATCAGGCAGCTGATGGGCAGCTGTATTCTCTTCATGCGAATAGGTAAAAACCCCTAGCCTATCGAACTTATTTTTTGCTACAAATTCCAGGAGCTCTTCCTGATCTCTTTCAGTTTCATTGGGATGGCCAACTAATATGGTGGTACGAAAGCCAATTTCGGGGATATTATTACGAATTTCATCCACGAGCTGTTGCGTACGGCCTTTGGTAATGCCACGTCTCATGGTCTTCAACATATTATCCGTGATATGTTGCAACGGCATATCAATATAATTACAAATGTTTTTATATTCTTTCATCACATCCAAAGCTTCCAATGGAAATTGTGATGGATAGGCATAATGCAGACGGATCCATTCCAGTCCTTCTATATTTGCCAACCTTTTCAGAAGTTCTGGCAGCTTACGTTCTCCATAAATATCAATGCCATAATACGTGGTATCCTGTGCAATAAGCATGATCTCCTTAATACCATTCTTCACCAGCCCTTTTATCTCAAACTCAAGTTCCTCGTAGGACTTACTCACGTGCTTTCCACGCATTAAAGGGATAGCGCAAAAGGCACAGGGACGATTGCATCCTTCAGAGATCTTCACATAAGCATAATGTTTTGGCGTAGTTTGAAGGCGTTCTCCTAAAAGTTCGTGCTTATAATCTGCGCCAACACTTTTTAATATTTCAGGAAGATGATGGGTGCCAAACCAGCCATCTACGTTTTTAATTTCAGTTTTAAGATCATCCTGGTAGCGTTCGCTAAGGCAGCCCATTACGATCAGCTTATCCAGTTCCCCATTTTTTCTGCGCTCGGCATATTCCAGGATGGTATTGATGCTCTCCTCCTTAGCATTATCAATAAACCCGCAGGTATTGATGATCACGGTCCCTCCCATCATTGTACCTTCATGCATTACATTCTTTCCGTTGGCGGCCAATTGCCCCATAAGCATTTCACTGTCCACAGTATTTTTACTGCATCCCAGCGTAATAACATTAATATTTTCGGGGGTGCTTGGTTTTACTTTGGTCTTCAAATTATATCCTTTAAAACATGGCGGCAAAGATAAGCCTTGGGGAATTAAAAATTACGAATTAAAAATTAAAAATTCCTAATACCGTATTTAGTAATTCCTCTCAAAATTAATACCTGCGAAGGTTTGTTTACCTTGTGTATTCATTCTTTAATTCTTTCATTCTTTAATTCTTTCATTACTATTTTTGTACTTTCGCGCACCATTACAGTATGATGACGGCCAACGAAATTCGCAGCACTTTCTTAGATTTTTTCAGAGACAAACAGCATCAGATAGTGCCTTCCGCCCCTATGGTGGTAAAGAACGATCCCACCCTGATGTTCATCAACAGTGGTATGGCCCCATTCAAGGATATTTTTTTAGGTAATTCGCCCATTAATTATCCGCGAATTGCCGACACCCAAAAATGCTTGCGTGTGAGCGGCAAACATAACGACCTGGAGGAAGTAGGAATCGACACTTACCATCATACCATGTTCGAGATG
>JBBRJE010000192.1:0-6298 GCA_038219845.1 Bacteroidia bacterium | reverse complement strand
GCCTGTCTGTAATTTTTCGATGGCTGCCTTGCCATTATCGGCCATCTCGGATTCAAAGCCAAAATCGTCTAATAATGTTCTCATCAATAGCTGGTTGAGGGCAATATCTTCCACCACCAAAACCTTAATATTTTTCATCAGGGTATCGGGTTCGTAGGGAATAGTTTCTGATAGCGCCTTTTCTTTTGTTTTTTGAAAACTGAGTTTGAAGCTAAAGACTGAACCTTTCCCTACTTCACTTTGCACGGTGATATTGCCATTCTGTTGCTCAATCAATTGTTTGACAATGGCCAAACCCAATCCCGTTCCACCATATAAGCGGGAGGTTCCTCCCGAAGCCTGCTGGAAGTTCTCAAATATCATTTCTAATTGATTTTCGGCGATACCGATACCTCTATCAGTTATTGTAAATTCGATATCTGCATGATCTTCTTCTTCGTGTAAAAGCTTCACACCTATGGTTATTTTGCCGCTGGAAGTAAATTTCACTGCATTGCTTAAAAGGTTTAGAATTATCTGGTGTAATCGTACCGGATCGCCAATAAGCACGAGTGGAATTCGGGGGTCATATTCCTTAATAAGCTGGAGATTTTTTTCATGAATTTTGGGCTCAAATACATGCAGCATGGCAGATAGAGACAATGACATTTTGAAAGGAATTTGTTCGAAGGTCATTTTCCCCGCATCTACTTTAGCCAGATCCAGAATATCATTGATGAGTACAATTAGTGAATCGCCGCTTATTTTAATTGCATTCAGGTACTCTTTTTGTTTAAAGGTGAGTCCGGTTTTTAAAATTATTTTGGTAAAGCCAATGATCGCATTCATGGGTGTGCGGATCTCATGACTCATATTCGAGAGGAATTGCTGCTTTGCTTTTACCGCATTTTCCGCCGTCAGTGTGGCAGTTTCCGCTTTTATCCTGGCGATCTCTGCAATGCCTTTGGCCAATTCGGCAATTACAATAGCTTCTGTTAATTCGGTTGTAATTCTTTTCTGCTCGGTAATATCCCGGGCTACTAATACAGCGCCAATCACCTTTCCCTGGTCATCTTTATATACCGAACCATTAAATAATACATCCGTCAGCTTATGGCCTTTAATGGTGAGCGGGAAATCGGAAATAAAGCCATGGATAAAAATATGTTCGCAGCAAATAGCCGCCTCGGCGGGCTGGGTGAAATATTTATAAAAACTTGTGCCTGTTAATTTCTTACGTGAAACACCGGTAGCTTTAACCGAGGCTTTATTGGTATCTGTTATTTTCCCTTCCCTGTTTATTACAAATAATGGATCCTGGCTTGCTTCAATCAGACTCAGTGAATATTGAGAATGTAATTTTTGAGTCTTTGCATCATTGTCAAGCGTTTTTATCTGCTCCTTTTGAATCAGCAGCTCCTGTGTTTTCAGGTACAGGTCGACAAACACTGCTACCTTAGCCTTTAATATTTCCGGCGAATAAGGCTTGATCATATAATCCACCGCACCGGCCATATAACCCATAAAAAGTTGAGCAGAGGTATCCATGCTGGCAGTTAAAAAAATTATAGGTACGAGCTTCAGCTGGTCGATGCGTCGGATAAGCCCTACGGTTTCAAAGCCATCCATCAAAGGCATCTGTACATCCATCAGGATGATCGCAAAATCATGGTCGCGGTGCAGGATTTTTAAAGCTTCCCTGCCTGAGCCGGCCTTCACGCAGGTATAATTTTTATTTGCAAGAATTACTTCCAGCGCAAATAAATTTTCTGCCATGTCGTCTACCAATAAAAGTTTAACAGGATTTCGGGGCTTCATATTTTTTTAATACTATTTACTTAACCATACGCGCATTAACGAAAGTAATTGTTCGAGGTCGATAGGCTTGGTGATATAATCGTTGGCTCCGGCGTCGATGCATTTCTGCCTGTCATCCTTCATGGCCTTTGCAGTGAGGGCAATCACAGGCAGGCTTCTGAATTTTATATTGGAACGAATATGCCTCATGGCTTCATAGCCATCCATCTCCGGCATCATAATATCCATCAGCACCAAATGAATATCAGAATGTATCGTAAGCATTTCAAGGGCTTTTTTGCCATTCTCTGCCCTGATAATTTCCATACCCCGCTCCACCAGTATTTTAGATAAGGCAAGTACATTACGCTGGTCATCATCCACCAATAATATTTTCTTAGTATGAAACAGCGCTTCTTTATCATACAAATTATGTATGATCAACTGCTTTGATTTTGGCATCTTTCCAATGGTACGGTGCAGGAAAAGCGCTGTTTCATCCAGCAGTTTGTCTTCCGATTTCACTCCTTTGATAATAATGCTTTCGGCATAATGCTGAAGTTCATCATTCTCCTCCCTGGATAATTCTTTCCCGGTATAAATAATAATGGGGGGAAGCGCCCGTTTCTTCATTTTTTCTAATTTACGAATCAGCTCAAAGCCGCTGATATCAGGTAGTCCAAGATCAATGATCAAACAATCAACAGGTTGTTCCTTATAAATAGCCAATGCTTCCTTTCCCGTGGAGGCTTCAAAGCATTTAACATCTCCTTCACCGATAAGCTTTTTCATGGCTTTGCGTGAATTCTCATTGTCTTCAACAATCAGGAGATTTTTTACTTTTCTGTTCACGAAATTTTCTATCCTGTCGAACGCAAGATCCAGTTCCCCTTTGTTCACAGGCTTCTGGAGGTATTCGATCGCTCCTTCTTTAATGGGTATCAAAGAAACATCGTGGCCGGATATCACATGCACCGGGATATGCCGGATGGATGGGTTGGCTTTTAATTCCAGCAATACCTCGTGACCGTTGATTCCTGGCAGCTCCATATCGAGGATTATGGCCTGTGGCCTGTATTTGGTGGCCAGGTCTAAACCATCTTCACCAGTGGCTGCAAGCAGGCATTTAAATTTTTTCTTATTGGCTTGTTTTAGAAGGACAGCGGCAAAATTCATATCATCTTCGATAATGAGCACTACCTTATCATCTTTAATAATAGCCTCCCTGTCGTCTTCAATACATGGATAGTCTATATATTTAGGATTGGTTTTCGAAGGTGATTTATAAAGCAATGATTCTGTCAATGACACGGACTTTGCAGGTTCCAATTTATTTTTTGTATCTAAGGGAATATAAAGTGAGAAAGTTGAGCCTTCATTGATACGGCTTTTTAATTTAATTTCAACTCCCAATAGCCTGGCGAGCTCCCTTGATATGGAAAGGCCTAATCCCGTGCCGCCGTATTTCCTGGAGGTGCCGCCATCGGCCTGTTGGAAGGCTTCAAAAATTCCAGTCTGCTTATCTTCAGGGATTCCGATGCCGGTATCAGTAACCGAAATAACTATTTGACTTTCCGAATATCTTTCAATAAAAACGCTTACCGAACCATGTGCTGTAAATTTTATCGCATTGGATAAAAGGTTTTTCATTATCTGATTCAGCCGTTGGAGGTCGGTACGGATAGATTCGGGCAGATGATTATCCAATTTCGAAATCAGCTTCAGGCCTTTTAATTCTGCCTGGTGCTTAAAATTCCTAACCAGGTCGTCGCTAAAGCTTTGCAGCGCTACTCGTTCAATATTAATCGACATTTTACCCGCTTCAATTTTAGAAAGATCGAGCACCTCGTTGATCAATACCAGCAAATCGTGGCCGCTCCGGTAAATTATTTCAGCACTTTCCACCTGCATTGCATCAAGGTTTTTTTGCCTGTTTTCCGAGAGGTCTTTTGAAAGGATCAGCAAACTATTCAGTGGGGTGCGTAATTCATGCGACATATTGGCCAGGAATTCTGATTTATACTTACTGCTTATTTCGAGCTGTTTTGTCTTTTGCTCAATATCATCCTTTGCCGCTTCCACCTCCCTATTTTTCTCTTCCAGTGATTGGGTTTGTTCCGAGAGCTCCTCATTCGACATCTGCAGTTCTTCTTGTTGCTGCTTAAGGTTTTGCGCTTGTTGTTCGAGCTCTTCGTTCATCTGCTTGAGCTCTTCCTTTTGTGCCTGCAACACCTCAGCCTGGTAGGCTAGCTCCTTATTGGTGACCACCAGCTCGGCAGCACGATTCTCTTTCTCCTGGGCCTGGTAGGCCAGCTCCTTATTGGCGATAATCAGCTCCGCAGCCCGTTTCTCTTTCTCATTATTCTGATAGGCAAGTTCTTTGTTGGCGATGGCCAGTTCGGCGGCTCGTTTCTCTTTCTCATCATTCTGATACGCCAGTTCTTCATTGGCTATAACCAGCTCCGCCGCTCTTTTTTCTTTTTCCTCGGCCTGCTGCGCCAGTTCCAGCACCTGCTTCCTGGCCTGGGTTACATCGGTAAATATCTTTAATATTTTGGCTGGTTTGCCGGCCTCATTAAGAATAGGATTATAGCTACCCTGCAACCATACCGATTCGCCGTTCTTATGAATTCTTTTAAACTCATCCTGCTTAAATTCACCTTTTTTTAAGCTCTCCCAAAATTGCCGGTACTCCTTCGTTAAGGCATAGGAATTTTCTACGAAGATGCTATGGGCTTTACCTACTACCTCATGCTCTTTATAACCCATGATATTCAGGAAATTTTCATTCACATCTAATATTATACCATTCATATCAAATTCGATGGTGGCATTAGAGATATTAATTGCATTGATCTGGTTGCTTAGTTCCTGCTCCTTACTATTGAGCTGTTCCACCAGCTTCTCCAGGTTCTTTTTGCCAACCACGGTATTAATACAAATGGCAATCGACTCAGATACTTCTTCCAGCAGGCGAAGCTGTATTGGCGTGAACTCTCCGAACTTGGCCAGTTCAATCACGGCGCTGGTTTTATTATCAAATACCGCTGGCAGAATGGCAATGCTATCGGGAATGTTACGGCCAAGCGATGATTCGATCCTGAAATAATTTTTAGGCATGGACTGCAATACATTCAGCGTTTTTTTCACAGCCACCTGCCCGATTAAACCTTCACCCATTCGAAAAGAGACATTAATTTTTTCATTAATTCCAAATGCATGAAGCAGATGTAGCATATCCTCTTCATAAACATATACAGTGCCTATCTGCGCTTCCGTATATAATGCCAGGAATTCAATAATCTCCTGTGAAATCTCACTGAGTGTTTTATCACCCCTTAATTTTTCATTGAGGTTGTTTTTACCTGTTTGTAACCAGGTGCGTTCTAAATGCTCCTCCGCCACCTTTTTGAGGTTCGTTTGCATTTCTTGTAAGGTGATGCTTAAATCGTCCGCTTTATTTTCCATAGTTATTGTTTTGTTTATCTGGTTTCAAATTGGCCTCGAGTGAAATTAATAGTTGAACGATGCCTTCGAGGGGTAAAATATGATCAATGTTAAAGGCAGCGATGGCAGAAGCCGGCATATAGGATGATTCTGCTGTTGCAGGATCCTGCGCGATCGTTAATCCCCCTTTGAGTTTTATTTGTTTTAGTCCATTGGTGCCATCAGCATTAGAGCCGGTGAGTATGATACCTATTAGGCTGGATTGATAGGCCTCGGCAGCCGATTCGAATAAAACATCAATGGAAGGCCGGGCATAATTTACTTTCTCATCCACAGTGAGTGAGAAGCTCAGGTTTTTTTCTATAAGCAGGTGATAATTCGCAGGAGCGATATATACTGTTCCGGGAGCTATCATTTCTTTTTCATCAGGCTCCTTCATCAGCATCCCATTTGTTATTTCCAGCAAACGTATCCAGCGGTTGTCTGAGTGCGCTCCGATATGCTGAACCACAATAAAGGGTATGCTGAAATTTAGTGGGAGGGCTGAGAACAGGTACTTCAGCGCCTTCATCCCTCCAGATGAAACCCCGATTACTATAGCCCGGTATTTTGTTTCAAACATATTTTAAAGGAGGTGTGTGGCAGGCTGCTTTAATGATGCTTCCTGTGTTCCAAATGATGCACGGTAGATTTTTTGTATTCATGGGTTAATATTTTTTTTGAAGATGCGTTGCTTTTTATCCAGCACATCGTAAGAATCATTATAGGTAGTATAGTTGATATCTTCTTTTGTACCCAGGCATAAGGTACCTCCTTTCATCAGGCTGTCATAAAAAAGTTTTTGCACTTTATTTTGCAAATTTTTATCAAAATAAATAAGCACATTACGGCATAATATTAAATGCACCTCGGAAAATACACTATCGGTGACCAGGTTGTGATTGGCCCATACAATATTTTGTTTAAGCGAGGGATTCATAATTACATTTTCAGCATCAGCAGTATAATAATTGGCGAATGAATGTGTGCCCCCTGATTTTTGATAATTCGCAGTATAATCTTTCATCATTTTAAT
>JBBRJE010000191.1:0-6336 GCA_038219845.1 Bacteroidia bacterium | reverse complement strand
TGGTTTTTAATTGCTTCTAAGGCAACTTTGGCCTTGAATTCAGGAGTAAATTTACGTCGTGTTTGTTTGGTCATTTGGTGTAGTAAAATTAAAGATTTTTTTAACTAAACCACTGGCCCTATTTTTGGGGAGTATTACATATTGCTCTCGCAGGATTAATAACAGGCATTCTTTTTGCCACCAGGATCTGGAAAACGAAAGGCACGATTTGGTTTATGTCAAAAATAAGTTCAAGCCCTGAGCTTGATGATATGACAGAAGATCCTAAATCCTAAGTTGCACTGCGTTATTCTTTGCTCATTCTTCATTCTTCATTCTTCATTCTTCATTATTCATTATTCATTATTCATTATTATTCTTATTCAATGCTTCCCAAAACTCCACTGCCCTTCGGGTATGTGGAATGCAGATGCTTCCTCCCACGATATTTCCTATGGCCAGTATCTCAAAAAGCTCTTCTGTATTTAATCCAAGTTCCTTACCCTGCTGCAGATGATATTTGACGCAATCATCACAACGGAGCACCAGCGAGGCGACCAGCCCAAGCATCTCTTTCGTTTTACCATCAAGCGCCCCATCAGCATAGGTATGCTGGTCGAGATTGAAAAAGCGTTTAATTACAAGGTTATCCTGTGAGAGGATCTTGTCGTTCATCTTTTCGCGGTAAGCGTTGAATTCTTCTACTTCAGACATAATAATGGAAATGAATAGGCAATAAATATTAATCGATACAAGAATATGGAAAACAAATGAAAGATGAATATAATCCTCTCATAGTGTTAAGTAAAATGTCAAAGTCAAAAGATAGAATAACCTAGGTTCTATTATCCTTACAATTTCGATTAGTTAAGGAAATTACCCTGAAAGGGTCAACTAATAATAGCCCCGGGTGAAGCCCGGGGTATAATGAAGACGGTCTGTACAAGCCCGATAGTGGTTGAATTTTGGACTAAAATGTTCAACCCATGGGGTTGTAATCCACCACCAACCTCGTTCCCGGGGTTTTTCATCTCGGCTTAGCCGAGACTATTATTGTTTGACCCTTAGCTGGTCAAAAACCGTTAACTAAGAAATAGAGATTGCCAATCAAAAAAGGAAGCATCAGAATAAGATTAACATTGCGCTAGTTCAAAGAAAAGGACTTGGTAACGAGCTAAGAAGTACTTAAAATTACTTCCACTCTTGGCTGAATTTTTGAAAAGCTGCATGTCTCCTATTAATATTATAGTTATGAATTCTGCCCGCGTCAATGATACCGCCTATACCTATCCCTGTCAGAAAACCTGCAATGGGTTCAAAAATTAATGCGCCCGCTGCTAAGTCAGGCCCTAAATTATTACCAGGGTTTTGCCCGGGATCATTGTAGACGATATAAGCACCAAATATAACTCCTAAAATTGTTAGGGCTCCTGCGGAAATCAGGTAGGGCCGAAATCTATGACTTGGTAACATTAGAATATGTTTTATCTGATCTGCATTCAGACTTATATTTTGGATTATGGTATCCGTCCCAGCTGTCTTTTGTTTATATATGATAATGGTACTATCAGTTATTGATGAGATCAGATATTTTTTGTATTTCCCTTGAGTTGTTTTTATTGTTACTTTATAAGTGCCGGGCTTAGGAGCTGCAAAAAGCCATGCTGGTATAAATATAATAAAAGCAATAAGCAGCACTTTAAAATAAGTTGCAGGGGCCGTTGTCAATTTCATTATTATTCAAGCGTTTTACAAATCATCCGTATACATACACCGGTGTTTAGAAAACCAAGCCCTCCGCATTGTAGCTCATTTTTATTTTTTACTTCACCTCATTCCCAACTGCATCCAGTTCCACCACAGGGTAGCCCCATTGGCCCAATTTACCTTTAACTGTTCTACGGTCGCCCACCACCACGATAATCATGCGGTTGAGTGGAAGGTACTGCCTTGCCAGGAGCTTCACATCGCTGGCCGTTAAGCCCATCAATATCTGCATCTGCATCATCTTGTACTCGGGCTCCAGGTCGTAACGCTGCTTTGCGAAGAGTATGCCGGCCTTCTGGTTCAGCGTTTCATAACGAAGTGCTTCCCCCTGGTTAATAGAATTTTTGATGAACTGCACTTCTTCCTCCTTAAGCAAATTGGTTTGGAAGCTATTGATCTCTTTAATGATTTCGTAAATAGTGCTGTCGGTAGCTTCCTTTTTAAATCCCCCGGAGATCACAAACGGCCCCCTGTATTTGGTGCCGCTGAAGCTGCTTCGCACCCCATAAGTCCATCCCTTATTTTCTCTCAGGTTCATATTCAGGTGACTGTTAAAAGTGCCACCCAGCATGAAATTCATCAGGCCGGCTTTATAAAAATTTTCACGGTAATCATAAGGCAGCGCCAGATAGCCGATCCTGATTTGCGACTGTGCTGACTTATCGCTATGCACGAAATATATCGTAGTGGTGGATACTTTAACGAACTTATCCTGCTTCAAAATCTCAGGCAGCTGCATATCCGTTTTTTTCCAGCGTTCGATAAAAGATAGCTTCTGCATCAGCTCGGTCATATTGATATCGCCCACTGCAACAATTTCTGCAAGTTGAGGCACATAATATTTTTTATAGAAATCCTTCACATCATCCAGCGTAATATTCTTCACGGTTTCTGCCGTTCCTTCATTAGGTATCGATTTGATATTGCCATCACCATAAATCACTTTATTAAATGCCCGGTCGGCGATGGAAGAGGGTTGTATCATAGAATTATTGATTCCTTCCAGCTGCTGCTTTTTGGCACGTTCAAATTCTGCTTCACGGAATGCGGGATACAATAATTTATCTTCTAGCAAACCCAGGGTAATGGCTATATTTTTTTTAAGCGAGCCTATATTGATATATGTATTCTCCGCATCAGCATAGGCGGAGATCGTGCTGCCCAGCTTGGCGAGCTCATTTTCAAATTGCTCCGAGAGCAGCGATGCTGTTCCTTCATTCATAAGCCTGGCGGTAAGCACGGCCAGCCCTGCCTTTTGCGGATGGTTATAATCCATCAGATGGCCACCTTTAATAATGATCTGGAGGGTAATAAAAGGGATTTCACTTTGTGTGAGCCCGCTGAATTTTACGCCATTACTAAATTCCATGCGCATCTCATCCAGGTGAGGTGGCATAATAGGATCGGTGCTTACCATGGGCTGCTTGCTGCGATCGAATTTATCCTTTACCGGGCGCAATTTTATTTTCGTTGTTTTTTTAGCCGCAGGAGCCGCAGGGAGCGGGGTTTTATAATTTTCTTCGCGGGCGATATTTATTTTATCTTTTGGGTAAACACTCATGGCAACATAATGTTTGCCTTTAATATATTTATTATACACATTAAGAATATCCAATTTGGTGATGCCCTGAATTTCCTGTAGCTGCTTCTGAATCAAATTGGCATTTCCAGTGATGGTATAGTAATGAGCAAGCAAAGATGATTTGCCACTTACACTTTCCAGGCTCTTGATAAACTGGGCTTCAGCGGAAGCCTTGGCCATCAGCAGGTCGTCTTCACTCACTCCCTTTTGTTCAAAATCATCAAAGCAAACATTGATCAAGGAATCCACCATGCCTAATCTTACATTAGGATAGGCCATCACGCTGAAAGACAATTCACCGCTCAATTCGGAAGTGGAATTGGAGGCATTGGCAGACGAAGCCAATTGTGTTTTGATGAAACGGTTATAAAAAACAGATGATTTATTTCCACTGAGAATTTCACAGAGTATATCGATGGCCGCCTCATCGGAATTGAATTCTGGAATGGATGAATATACCCGCCGGAACAAAGGCTGGCGTATATTATCGCTCATCGAAACATAGCGGTCTTCGGTGATTACGGGCTGCATCGGAGGCATCTTATTCACCTTAGGGCAAGGCTTGATGCTGCCAAAATATTTGTCAACCAATTTTATCACATCCGCCGCCTTCACGTCACCGCCAATGGTGAGCACCGCATTATTAGGACCGTACCAGCGAAGAAAGAAATTTTTCAAATCATCTACATCCACTGCATTCAGATGGTCGATATACCCTATGGTAAGCCAGCTGTATGGATGGCCCGGAGGATAAAATGCCCTGGAAATATTTTCCTGCACCAGGCCATAGGGACGATTATCATAGTTCTGTCCGCGCTCGTTCTTCACTGTCTCGCGCTGATTCTCAAATTTTCTTTGGTTCACTGAATCAAGAAGGAAGCCCATGCGGTCGGATTCGAGCCATAGGGCCGTTTCCAATTGGGTCTTGGGCACGGTCTCAAAATAATTAGTGCGATCGAGGTTGGTGCTGCCATTCAGGGTGCCACCGGCATTGCTCACAATCTTGAAATGCTGATCGTCACCTACATTCCGGCTTCCCTGGAACATCATATGTTCGAAGAAATGGGCGAAGCCAGATTTTCCCACCTCCTCTCGTGCGCTACCCACATGATAGGTCACATCCACATGCACCAGGGGGTCGCTATGGTCTTCATGGATAATCACCGTGAGACCGTTTTTAAGGCGGTACATCTCGTAAGGGATAGTGAGCTCATCACCGGTGCGTGTCACTTTTTCTACCAGCTTCACCTGGGAGAAGGCAGGAACGTTATAAACTATAAAACATATTGCGATTAAGAAACGATTCATATTTTGGATCCCAATTTCGGGTCTTCAAAAATCGACATTTTTTTTAATATTTTAGGGTGAGTTTAACTAGATTGAGAAAGGTCATGCCTAGTCAATTTATCTTTCGAATTACAGATTCAACGATCACCGTAAATCATTCTTCCGTAGTTTTTTTTACAAGTATTATATTCGCCAATCAGGCTGGCGGATGCACGGATCAAAAGTTTTGCAGAAAGTTTATTCGCGTAGAAAAGGCATCCTTTCTTTTTTCGCCTTGGGAATTTTTTAATTATGCGATAGAACGAAATTGCAAAATTTCGAAACGTAACCATCAATCATCTGATAAGGAAAACCCGATAATTTATAAATGAAGCCATGAAAATATCTCTGTTTGACCAAAGAAATAACTTCGAGTCTTATTTAATTGATTTAAAAAAGCTTAAGCCCTTGGCCTATGATAAAAATAAATTAAATCATAAAATACAAACTGAAATCATTCCCGGCTATGCCAATTTATCCGCGCTTGACCTGAAACCATTTTTTGATTATAAAATATTCCCTGAAAATATACTTCAGGCATACCCCCAATGGCTTCATGAACAAAGGGAAATGAAAGTAGATGATACCATTGTTCAGCAAATTCAAATTCCACCACTGGAATCATTCACGCAAAAAATAATTGTGGGCGTGAGGATAAAAGAAATATTCAATACTGAAAATTGTAAAGGCAATTCATATGAAACTATTCAGGGACATGTAGAGAAAGGCATTTCCATTTTTAAATTCAATTCCCAAAACGGGACTGTAAATTTTACGATTGAAACATTTTCCACATCCAATGGGTTTCTCTTATCAGCTTTCCAGTATTTATCATCCCTTTACCAGAATTATTGCACAAAAAAAGCGCTTGAATTCGTAAGCGGGAATATGATGGTAGGAGGTAAGGGTTGTCTTTATTGAGAGGGCTTACTTCCCAGATGAGGAATTCAATTTTTAAAACTTTTTCAAGTAATAGACGATCATAAAGAATTTTTTCATTATTGGAAAAGTTATCTGTTGAATCTAAATAATTCGTTACCTCTTTATTCGATTGTGTAATTTTAATGATTTCATTCTTGTCTACTTTTAATGCATTTGTTAGCTCGTCGACCATAGTCTCTGTCAACTTCATTTTACCATGTAAGACTTTACTTAGTTTACTTTCTCCCCATTTTAACTGCACTGCTAATGAATGGTGTTTAATTTTTTTTCTTTCAATAATTTGCAATATGTTCTTTAAGAATTGTCCCATTATGCCACATCGCCCACATAAGCAATCCAATGGTAGCACTACCAACACTAAGGAAAAGCACGAGAATGTTCAAAAACATGGTAATGAAAAAAAGAGAGATGAAACCTGGATAGATCTTGGAAATACTAATAACCCGAATAATAAAAATCAGGGTGATAAAAAAAAGTAGAACTGTAAATCCATTTTTTGGAATTCATTGCTAATCCAATGCTTTACTCCTTAAAAGTTATTAAAAAAGTGCAGACATCATTGGAACACTTTGAATCAAAAAATGAACATGGTTTTCAGTTGCACCAATCTCTGTAAAATGAATCTCAAATCTATTTTCAATGTTTTTGCAAACTTCAACCAAACTCTTTTCAACCACTTCAGATAAAACACTTCTTCGATATTTTATTGGACAAACCAAATGATACAGTAATATACTTTT
>JBBRJE010000190.1:0-6369 GCA_038219845.1 Bacteroidia bacterium | reverse complement strand
TCTGCCCGGCAGTAGGTGAAACATCACTTGAGGCATGTTTCTCTTCTGCTAAATTTCTCCAGCTACCATCCTCATTTATAAAACGCGATCCAAAATGCCCATTCATGCTACGGCCTGCGCCGGAAGGTTCAGCTTCCACATCAGTATCTGCGTATAGCTGCGCGAAGAATTTCTGGATATCGCTCAACCCTGTGGCGAACATGAAAGTCTGGTCGCGGTAATATCCGGCCCTGATATCGCCCTTCTTAAATGCCTTAGCCTGGGCCAGCTGTGCCACTTCCTTGCCATCCCCAAAAATTCCAAATTTAGCCTTCCCTGTAAGCACCTCCTTACGACCCAATAGCGAAGCCTGGCGGCTTTCATAGGCTATACGATAATCGTTGAGCACTATCTTCTTGAAATCATCGAAAGTTAAATTAGGGGCGGCTTCACTACTCATAGCATATTTGTAATTTTCCGGACAAAAATACAATTTTTGAGGGAAGTAGATAATGATTCAGGTGATTTAATGAATACAGGATGAATACTTTATCGTTTCTTTCAATTTTAGATTAACAAGGAGGAATAAAATCTTGCTTATCAAAGCAATGTGCAAACAAATTTCTCTATACTACAAAAGCTTTTTCATCCAGTCCACCACCCACTCCAAAACCGCTGTTATATAGGGCTCTGGCTCATTATGCAGCTCATGATAAAAGCCTTCCCAACTCTTAAAAGTGATTAGAGCCTGGGGTGCTTTTGAAACAAATTCTTCGCTTGCTTTGTATGATGTTATTCGATCTGAAGTACCATGCATTAGTAAGCAATGGATATTCAATTCGTTTGCATGCTGTAAAGCCCATTGGCCTGAATCCATCAACTCTAAAAATGTACGTGCAGAAATTTTTCCATGAACCAAGGGATCATTCAAATATGCTTTTACAATTTCATGATCCCGCGAAAGAGTGGTGGTATCAAGGTTGGAATCATTACTAAAGGAAGGATAAATTTTATTCATGATCCTTGCCAGGAATATTTTAATAAATGGGGGGATAAAGGCTATCTTAAAAAGGGGACTTCCAAGTATGAGTCCAGTAAGCTTTGGCCTTCTTCTTAATACGAAATTTATGGCCAATCCTCCACCCATGCTATGCCCGTACAAAAACGTTTTATGACCCGGAAAAAATCTCTCAGTCTCCTCCAAAAAGCGCTGAATGGAATTCATGCTTGATTCATAGGACGGAGAATAGCCTCTTCTTCCTGTAGATTTTCCATGTCCGAAAGTATCCATTGCTGTAACGCCAAAGCCATGTATTGTCAGATATTCTGCCATATCTTTATAACGGCCGCTATGTTCGCCAAAGCCCGGAATAATGCATACCATAGCATTAATTGAAGTGGGGGTCCAGGCCCTGGAAAAGAAAGTTTCACCCTCCTGTTTCCAGGTAAATTCGGAGTAATTCATGGGCAGGCAAGATAGTGAATAAGGCGTAAGGCATAAGGCATAAGGCGTAAGTAATACAAGAGTGTAGATTAAACTTGAAGTGTTACTGCTATCCTAGCTGCTGTATTACTTACGCCTTATGCCTTACGCCTTATGCCTTATGCCTTACGCCTTATGCCTTAAGCCTTACGCCTTATGCCTTACGCCATATACCTTACGCCTTACGCCTATAACCCCAATTTTAGTTGGTCATTTACCCGGGCAGGAACTTTGAACGCTGATGTATTGTATTCGAACCTTTTATTGTTTGTAATATATTTCTTCACTGCCATGGTATGTAACTGATGAATGATGTCCGCAATATTTCCATCCCCGTGCATTCTTCTTCCAAACTGGCTATCATTTAAGTTTCCTCCATGACATTCTTTGATCTGTTTCAATACACGTTCCGCTCTGTCGGGGAAATTTTTATGGATCCAGTCGGTGAATATTTCTCCGATCTTTCCATTGAGCCTCACTATCGTATATCCACAGGCATCCGCGCCTGCTTCACCCGCCTGCCTTATCACTTCCGGGATTTCCATACTGTTTAAAGCCGGGATTATGGGTGCATTCATAATACCAACAGGGATATTATTTTTGGCTAAGGTCTCCACTACTTTCAAACGATTCTTTGCCGAAGCTGTTCTGGGTTCCATCTTTAATCTGAGATCTTCATTTAAAGTGGTAATGGAAACCATCACATGAACTAAATTATCTGCAGCCAGCTCTTTCAAAATATCAATATCACGAAGTATCAATTGGTTCTTGGTGATGATACCCACCGGATGCCTGAATTTATTCAGCACTTCAAGCATCCTTCTTGTAATTTTTAATTTGCGTTCCAGTGGCTGGTAACAATCTGTATTCCCTGAAAGCATAATGGGTGTTGGCTGCCAGTTCTTTTTTCGTAAGGCTACCTCTAATAATTCAGGTGCATTTTCTTTGATGATGATATTACGTTCGAAATCCAGGCCTGCACTAAAACCATAATACTGGTGGGAGTTTCGTGCATAACAATATATACATCCATGCTCACAGCCCTGGTAAGGATTCATGCTATACATGCTATAGAGGTCAGGGCTTTCTATTTTATTGATGATATTTTTAGGATGCTCGTAATAAATCTTTGTCTTGCGTTCGCTATTGATCAGATCGGGTTCATCAATGCCTTCCCAATGTTCCTGCACATATTCCTGCTTAAGGAAACGATTGGCTATATTGAGCTGCGCGCCGCGTCCTTTAATATAATTCTCTTCTGTATTATCTACTTCTGTCATGAAAAAATCTTTGTGTAAAAATAGCATCAAATGAAATCGTTTGAAGTGGAAAGGATAAATACTTGCTATAGGGTTTAGTGAGAATTTTATAGCTAAACATATGTACAAAGGATTTCTGAAATATTATGAAATAAATTTATTTTTGCCGCATGACAAGGAAATTTATTTTTATTATTGCCCTCTTTTTATTCCACAACACTTATTCGCAAACTCTTATTTCGGGCCTTATCACCGACCAGAAAAAAGTTCCTGTCCCCGGCGCTAATATTTCAGTAAAAGGTAGCTATGATGGCGCTACAAGCAATGAACAAGGCAGCTTCAGCTTCAAAACAGACGAGAAAGATTCACAGACGCTTATCATTCAATTTATCAGCTATGAAACGGTAATTAAGAGAATATATTTAAACGGAACAGCATTACAACTGAATATCATATTAAAGGAAAAGGAGAATGAGCTGAACGTGGTAACGATTACTGCAGGCTCCTTTGAAGCAAGTGATACAAAAAAAGCCACGGTATTAAAACCATTAGATATTGTAACCACCGCAGGAGGCGGAGGCGATATCCAGGGTGCATTAAAAACTTTACCCGGCACCACCAATGTAGGAGAAAGCGAAGGGCTTTTTGTACGCGGGGGCACAGGAGCGGAAGCTCCCCAGTTTATTGACGGCAGCCTGGTGCGAAACCCATATTATACCGGGGCTTCAGACCTTGCTACACGGGGCCGTTTCTCGCCTTTTCTTTTTAAAGGAACCGTTTTCAGCACGGGCGGCTATAGCGCGCTATACGGTCAGGGGATGAGCAGTGCCCTCATCCTTGAAACCCAGGATATGCCTGAAAAAACAGCATCCACGGTCGCCATCTCCTCTGTGGGCCTGGGCGCCGGCCACCAGCACCTGAATAAAAAGGGCAATCTTGCTTTTGGCGGTGAACTCAATTATACCAACCTCGCACCTTATTTTTTTTTAATTAAGCAAAAGCAGGATTATACCAAGCTTCCTGAATTTTTTAATGCTTCCGTTTTCTTTCGCCGGAAAACTTCCAAAACAGGATTGCTTAAATTTTATGCTTATGCCAATTATAATCGTTTGGGCTTTAAACAGCAACAGCTCGATTCTGCGGATGGTAATTATAAAAGCACTTTTAATCTCACCAATACAAATATCTACTCCAACCTGTTTTACAAGGAAGCCTTGACAGAAAAGCTGAAGTTGGAACTCGGGGCTTCCTATAGTACGAACCGCGATGACATTACCATAGGCACTGACTATCTGGGCCTGCTTAAGAACGCTTTGGATATAAAGAATCAAAGCAATTTATTGCAAGCCAAAGCAGTGCTTAAATATTTTTTTGGCAAACGTTCTAAATTAAGTTTTGGAGGTGAATGGCAGAATTATTATGATGAAAGAAAATTAAACACATTCAATCCATTAAAGCTTAAAGATAATTTATCGGCAGTCTTTGCCGAGGCCGATCTTTTCCTTTCGCGACGGCTGGTAACGCGGGTAGGGATGCGCGCAGAAAATTCAAGCTTATATCAAGCATCGTGCATCGCACCACGGGTAAGTATTGCGTATAAGCTGGCCGCATATACTGATGTATCCATCGCCTATGGCGAGTTCTACCAGAAGCCTGACGTAACAATTCTTTTCAATAATTCTCTGCCCGGATTTGAACGTGCTTCCCATTATATATTTAATATTCAGCATACCAATGACAATTACACCTTACGTTTTGAGGCTTATTATAAGCAGTACCACGACCTGGTGAAAACTTCGTATAATTATTTTACCCGGCAGGAAACTTTTCTAAATAATAATGGAAATGGTTACGCCCAGGGCTTTGATATTTTCTGGAGGGATAAAAAAACATTAAAAGGCGTGGATTACTGGATCAGCTACTCTTACCTCGATACAAAACGCGATTACCGGAATTATATCACGCTGGCACAACCTACATTCGCTGCAAGACATAATGCCAGCCTGGTGTTCAAGAAATTCTTTTCGCCGATTAATACCTCTGTGGGCTTCACCTATAGCTATACCAGCGGGCGTCCGTATTATAATCCCAACAAGCTAACCAACGAAACTTTTCTTACGGATAGAACTATTGATTTGCATAATATTGGTATGAATGCCAGCTATCTCACCCATATAAAAAAGGCATTCACTGTGATTGTATTTTCTGTAAATAACGTGTTTGGCTTTGATCAGGTTTATGGTTATCGCTTCAGCTTTGACGGCACACGGAGCATGGCCATCACCCCTCCTGCCAAACGTTCCTTTTTTGCGGGAATGTTTATCAGCATTGGGCAGGACCGTTCGAAAGACGCAATTAATAACAATAATTAAAAGGCCACTTATTTTAAAAAAATTATTTTTGAATCCTTAATTTTTATTATTTCAATGAAACATTTTATCTTATTCATCTCCCTGTTTTTAGTTATTGGATCACAGGCTCAAAATGCGAAGTACATTTCATTAATGGAGCAGGCGATTGCTACCATGGATACCTGTACTAAATTAGAAAGTCTTCAGAATGTGACCAATCTCTTTGAGCGTATCGCTGATAAGGAGCAGGGCGAATGGCTTCCAAAATATTACCTGGCCTATTGTAATTCCAGGATGGCTTATCTGGTAAAGAAAAATGCTGTTGATGATTATTGTGATAAAGCAGAAGTTTATATCACGAAGGCCGATTCATTGAGTCCGAATAATAGCGAGATTTATGTTGTGAAAGCGATGATGAACAGTGCCCGTATTATGGTAAACCCTGCAAGCCGCGGATCAAAGTATGGTGGCATTGCAGGAGGATTGCTTAATAAGGCGAAAACGCTGGATGAATCTAACCCGCGCGTTTATCTGCAACAAGGAATGGGAATGTTTTATACACCAAAAATGTTTGGTGGTGGAAAAGATAAAGCCCTGCCGTTGTTTGAAACTGCGACAACAAAATTCAGTACCTTTAAACCTGCAAGTACCATCGCACCCAATTGGGGCGCTGCGCTGTCAATAATGATGGCGGATAGATGCAAATAGTGGAAGCATACGGCTTCAAATGGACGCTAGTTTTAACATCATCTATAAATCAATTAACGCTGTCAATAGTATTTAATCTCCCGGCGTGTGGTGGTGACTAACTTTTTAGGCTGTCCTTTTTTGATTTCCGTTTTCTCAATCCAGTTTTTAAGATTGTCATATTTATAGCTCTCCGTTTTTTCGTATGTCATCTTGTTTCCTGCACCAAAATTGGATGATGACGATTCCATTCCATTGACATCGTAAGTGAAAATATTCCGGTTTAAGATTTTCCCGCTGGCATCCAGTCTTTTCGCTTCTAACAGCCTGTTGTTCTTATCATAGAGAAGGAGGTACCGGGCAATTTGTTTACCGTCTTTACCAAATTCAATAACATCGGTTCTATTGTCATTTTTATCATAAGAAAGAATCTGTTTCTGATCCTGATGATCCCCGCTGTCATAGTTTTTAATTTCTATCATATTCCCCTTCTTATCATAAATAAAGCTGGTACGTTTAGTCTGCTTATATTCTGCATCCAAAATTTTAATTTCACTGATATTACCCAGGGTATCATATTTGTATTGATAAGATTCATCGAGCTTCTCCT
>JBBRJE010000189.1:0-6449 GCA_038219845.1 Bacteroidia bacterium | reverse complement strand
CATCACACAACAAAACAAACCCCTAACAAAATGTATGACCAATCTATCAAAAAAAATGCAGCCTAATCTCAATTTATCTAACCCAATTATTTAACTTAACTTGCTAAACAATTGGTCCAACAAATGGGGAGTATTACAGAGTATGAACGTTTTTCTTACTTAGAAGTTATACTTAATCCTCATGAAAAAAAGGAAATACGGGAAAAATTAACATCCCAAATAAATGCATTCTACCCTATACTCAAATTGGAGTGGCAAAAGAATATTATTACCCGAATTAATGCCGTTAAAGAACTCAGCTTAAATGAAACTTTAGAACAGTTTAAAACATGGTATTATGATAGTTTAGATTTGCTAAAAATCCCAATTCCTGTGGAGTAATTAGGTGATTTAAGCAAAAGTGAACTTCACTCAACGGCCAGATTTTATAAAAATATAACCAGGGTGCCAGTTCACACGCAGGCCATCATCTCATGAACTGGTAGCTTGGCTCATACAGAGTTGCCTGCTGGATCGCAATCAGCGAAAAACCACTTTCTTACTCAAATCGAGACACCCTCGTTACGATGCCCTGCTTGAATACATTCACTACACCAAGGATCGAAACCTGAAGTAGAAAAGCATCATGCAACTCTGTGATAGCTCAAGGATCAGCCTGCCGAAAACATTTTTATTATTGGCTCTACTGGATACGGTGAAAGTTTCCGGCGCGCACCCTTGCACAATAGGCCTATCAGCAAGGATTAAAGGTGTTATACTTAAATATGAATCGCTTATTTAAAAAGTAGCCATAAAGGCCAGTTCCCGGAATTCCAGTATTTAAATACTATTATTTTTTGAGTGGTTAAGGGTATCTGCCTTTTTACAAAATGATATTCAGGTATAGCTTTTAATTCTGCACCCACAATTTTCAATTCCCCGTCCGTATTTTGAATAAAGGCTTTCTTCATTTGAATTTCCAATTCTATTCTTGTTAGTTGTCTCTTTCTTTCTTCCTCACGACGCTGCTTGGTAGCATCCTGAACCACTAATCCGGTCATTAATCCAACTGCCGCGCCAACCCAATGTAGAATTGAATCCTTATCACCCGGTTTATTTGCTATCAAAGCTCCTGCACCGGTTAAGCCTACAACCCATGCTGCGCCATTTTGCGAGGCGACTTGTTTCAATCTACCCTGAAGTACAATTAGTTCCATTTCTGCTTTCTTTTTGACGTCTAACAGACGACTATGTTTTAAAACCAGCAGTATCCGGGCAAAGTTTACTCTTTGCTCCACCGTTTCAAAAACAGGTTCATTAGAATTAGTTGTTATAGAAACCGCCTTTATTTTTTCTTCACTTCCCAATACACCACGAAGCAGGCTGGTTAAACTCTTTACTTCTTTTTTATCCGGGGGCAACCGTTTCCCTTCCCAGTGTTTTGCTTTACAGGTATTGCCACAAAATTTGGCATCATATCTTTTGCCAACAATATCCTCATTACAGCACAGGCATTTTTTTATTTCCATTTTATGATTGATTTTTTTTCTAAATAAACGTCAACAGACGTCTGTTTACGGGGTTAAAAAAAAGCGACAAACGAAATTCGTTTGCCGCGTTAGACCTCAGATAATTATTGGTCAGTGCTTTCTTCCAGACCGTATATCAGGGCTTCTAAGAACGTTCCTAATTCCTCCACTACATCAGATTCGTCTTTCTGATAAGTCACTTGAATTTCGATCTCATCAATGTCATTTTTTCCGATGACTGAATTTTCTAATTCTAAGATGGTTAATTTCTCAATGAAATCGGCGATCACTATTGCCGGCACTTCAAAAATTGCTATTCTATACATATTAATAAATATTAGTACCTTAAAAATAGAATTACCGTATTATTTGGCGAAATATTTTAAAAAGAGCGCAGCTATCGCAGGATTAAAATCAAATGGGCATTTGATTAATCATATTTCGAATGGGCATTTCTCCTCCCGAAATTTCTTCATTAAGAAGTTCAGACCCGAAATCAGTCTGGTTCAATTTGGTGAACACCTTTCGTGTTATTTTGGCTTGTCCAGGTTAGGATCATATGTTTATAGCCAAAAAACAAAAGGGTGGTAACGACCCAGAAAGGGTCGAATAATTAAAATTCATTATCAAATTCAATATCATCAATGATATCCCACAATTATAATTTCTTTGAATTGATTCTTTAGAATCCGGTTTACATTCGACCCTTCGGGGTCGGCAATAATTATCACAATTTTTCTATAAACATTGTATCCCTTCGGGATAGGGGGGAATTATGCAATAGAAATTATTGAAGAAATCCAGGCGCTGCCCGTATTAGATCACATTCACTATTATCGAGGCGTTCGACAGGTATAACGCCGTTGAATTGACCCTTTAGGGTCCTATATTTATCGCCCAAAAACAGAATAATGGTAACGATCCGGGAAGGGTCGAATAATTAATATTCATTCAATGTCGTTTGGTTAAGGAAACCTGGTGAAATACAGGAACTACAAAGAATTCAAAAGATGAATTTTTTGTGGTTCCTGTATTCTAACCCTTATCTTAACGACATTGACTCATATATAGATAAACGTTACAGACTTGTTGGAATAAGGTATAGCAACACTAGATATAAAAAGAGAGCATAAGTAAATTCTTAACCGGCTTATCTATGCACTTCACTGCCTTTTTAAAAGACATTATATAATTCTAAAAAGTATCAGTATATCTAAGCGATAATTTTATTTATTCGATAGTATTTTATTTTCCTTTCAGCAGGCGCAATATAAAAATCTGCTGTGAAGAAAATTATACACTCCTGATAATATAATCCTTTTTATATTTTTTAATTATAATTAATGTATTGCAATGATTTCTATAATGCTCTTTATATAAGGGTTACGAGGTGGTGTATTGTATACACCAAAAGGATAAAAAAACTTTTTATTTTTATTTTTTTTAATTTGGAAATTAAATATCAGCTACTTTATATTTACAAAACAATAAGATAAAAAAAACAGGTCCCTAAACAGGAACTGATGAAAAAAATTTTGAGTTAAACTATAAAACAAACGACCGGACTATGCAAAACAATTTACAAAAGCTGTTAAACAATTTATTACGTTTCCAATTACCTGAACAAAATCGGGCGCTGCATTCAAAATTTATTCCTGTAATAGATTTTCTAAATTATGAAGCTTTAATAAAAGGTGAAACCAGGGTAACCAGCTTTCGTTCCAATAATTATATCCACCAGCCTACAAACGATAATGAGGAAAATGTGGAATCGAAGCTTAAAGCCTGGCCGGAATGCAAGCCACAAAATACATTCATTCCTTTTTATTAATTTATTTATTTATTTATTGGGTTACACTACAAACTATAACTATTTAAACAAACTATCATTGCAAAAATTATTAAATAACAGCTACCTGGAAGCTTATATCGTAGCCATCCTGAGCAGGATACTCGGTATAAAAATGGCGCTTCCTTACCAGCCTCATAAAACCATGGCGGTAAATATGAAGAGGGAATCAAGGATTTCACCTACTCTTCCAAATGGGCCTGATACCGGTAGCACGGGTTCGCATTCTTACCTTTATTATAGCCGGGTGGGCGCCCCAGGAGAACTGGTGCTTAATAACGAATATTTATTTATGCCAAAAGAAAATCCATTATACCATTTAAACACACCTTCATTTCATCCTTGCTTCATCCACAATAATATCCTTTTTAACGTTAAAGTTTCTAAATCATGAAAACATTTTACCTATCAGCAAAATCATTAATGTCCTGCTTTACACAAAGTTCTAAAGCGCTTGCATTCACAATAGCAATAATGCTATTCTCATCATTCTTTCAGATTGCCCGTGCCAATACATGGCAGGGTAATATTAGCATCGCCTGGGAAAATCCCGCCAACTGGTCGGCAGGAACGGTGCCTGATGCTTCAGTAGACGTAACTATTCCTACATCCCCTATCGGTGGCAGGTTTCCTGAAATAAGTGTAGGAGCGCAGGGTGCTAACATCCTACTTATTCAATCGGGAGCCACGGTAACCATGAGTGGCGGAACATTGGAAATATTCCAGGATTGGGCCAATAGCGGCACTTTTAATGCAACCGATGGTACTGTATTATTTACTGGTGGTGGCACGGTAATCTCTGATTTTTCATCAGGGACAAATAATTTCTTTAATCTATCCATTGATAATGGAGTAAATCCATTATTTGACCAATACACCGGAAGCGTGATAAATATAGCAGGTGATTTTATAAATAATAATACCACTTTCCCTGCACAGGATTCTAAATCTACTTTTAATTTCAATGGCGTCATCGACCAGAATTTTTATACCGCAACTTCCGATATTATCGCAGGTACAGTAAACATCAACAAAAGCAATGGTTCGTTTCTTTTGAATTCAAATTTTATGACTATCAATTTAGGCCTGACTGCAGGTACTATGGTCACCAATAATTATAACCTGGGTATTTCGGGTAATTGGATGAATAATGGCGGTACGCTCAGCGGCGGTAGCAGCATGGTAACATTTAGCGGGATAGGGAAAGTTATCGGAGGAACAGGGAATACTGATTTTCCATCCATAACGATCCAAGACGGCGCGATTTACACCATCAATAATAATAATAATACATGCAGCGATCTTACATTTGCTCCAAGCAATACTACAAATTCATTATCACTCGGAATTTCCAATCCATCATTTATTGTTAATGGTGCAGTAACTATCTCTCAGCCTTTGGTAAACGGGGTTACCACGACCTGGTATCTTAATGGTGGAACAGCTACCGTGTCCGGACTTATAACATTTGAAGGAATAAATATTGCAAACAGGATTACAAAAATATCTATTAACGATGGAACTTTAAATGCCAACGGGGGCATCACTTTTAACGGTACCACTGCATCCAATAAAATTATTGATATGAGCGGTGGGCCCTCTAATTTAAATTTAATGGGTGATTTAACACCTGCCTCTTCAACCCTTGATGCTGGCAGTTCGAGCACCTTTAATTACGCTGGAATTACTGCTCAAACAATTTATTTCTTTGCTGCCGGTGCTTATAATAATCTTGTCACCAACAATACACATCCTAATGGTGTAACTATAGGTGGTGCTTCAATAACACCATCCAATGTTACCGGTAATTTATCGGTACAGAGCGGTACATTCATTAACGGTGGCTTCGATATCACCCTGGCATCATCTAAAAATTTCCAGGTGTCCAATGGCGCTATTTTTGATCTTTCAGGTATCTCTACCATGGTGAGTGTTTCAGGAGGAGGCGTAAAAATATTTGGATCAACAAGCACTACAAACTATTTGGGCGCAATACAGGATGTAACCGCTGAAAGCTATGGTAATCTTGGACTGAGCGGAGGTAACATTAAGAATATGCCTATAGGAACAGTTACCGTTGCGGGCAATTTATCGATAATGGATTTTGGTACTTCTGTAACAGATTTAGCCTCGGTAAATGTTGACGGCAACCTAACCATCGGTAATGGCGCATCTTACGCAGCAGGAACATTCACACATAATCTGGGCGGGAATTTTATTAAGAACGGCACCTTTAATGCCAACGCCTCTACCTTTGTTATGAACGGCGGACAGTCGCAATCGGTTACAGGAACAACCACTTTTAATTCTCTTACACTAAATAATAATTTCGGTCTTACAATAAATTCACCAGTGCAAATTGATGGTATTTTAACTTTAGTTAGTGGATTATTTAATACCACCTCATCGAATATTCTTAATTTCTCTGCTACGGGGTCTGTAACAGGCGCGTATAATAGCAGCTTTGTAAATGGTCCGGTGAAGAAAACGGGAAATACCTCTTTTGTTTTTCCTGTTGGAAAGGCAGGAACCGGTTACCAGGCCATCGCCATTACTGCCCCATCATTTAGTACGGATGAATTCACCGCAGAATATATCCGTGCCAATCCGTATGACCTGGGAACAAATTTATTGGGCGGATTAACAAAAGTTTCAGCTTGCGAATATTGGAACCTGGGCACCACCAGCTCATCAACAGTAAATATCTCTCTTTACGGAAATTCAAATTCGGGCTGTAGTTCGGCAACCGGCGCTACTTATTTCACAGGCAATGGCGGATTACTATCCGACCTGGTGGTAAGCCATTTTAATACAAGTACATTCACTTGGGAAAATGATGGCGGTTCTACTGTTGGGCTCTCTCCAGATATCATCACCACTTCGTCGCCCGTAAGCTCATTCAGTCCGTTTACATTTGGCACCACAGGCGCAGCACCGCTACCGGTTAAGCTTACCAGCTTCACTGTGAAGGAAGATGAGCAACATGCGATCCTAAACTGGACCACCGCCTCTGAAATGAATAATGATCATTTTGATATTGAGCGCAGCGAAGACGGAATTAAATTTATAAAGATTGGTAATTTAAAAGGCAA
>JBBRJE010000188.1:0-6456 GCA_038219845.1 Bacteroidia bacterium | reverse complement strand
AACTAAAATTAAAAATAATTTGAGAAAGAAACCTTGAGGGTTTCGTTTTAGGTAAAGGTTTCGTTATAATTAATACGCTTCATCAATAAAATATAAATCTTACAACATATTTCAATAATTATACAAGTATGCACTTTAATAAATTGAATAAAATTGCTCCTTGAAACAAGTATGACTAAACCTGCGTAATAAATTTAAAACATCGGCAGACAAAATGCAAAAATCCAATCCCAAAAAAGCTATTCATCCGCCTCAAAAACAAAACCGTCCGGGATACGATGTCAGGATGAAACCGGAACCGGCATTCGATACGGAGAAGCCCGGAAGTGCTAAGCTTGAAGGAAAGGTAGCACTGATCACAGGCGGTGACAGCGGAATTGGTAAAGCTGTGGCTGTACTTTTCGCTAAAGAGGGAGCTGATATAATTATTGTATACCTGAAAGAGCATGAAGATGCAGAAGCCACAAAAGCGATCATCGAAAAGAAATATAAGCGCCGCTGCATTTTAATTCCTACTGATATTAGCAAAGAACAAAACTGTATCAGGGCTGTAGACAAAGGATTAAAAAAGTTTGGAAGAATAAATATCCTCGTGAATAATGCGGGCCTGCATTACGAAACCACAGGCCTTGAAGAAATTTCAACTGTTAATTTAATTAAAACATTTTCTACCAATATTTTTCCTATGTTCTGGCTTGCCAGGCATTTGATTCCGAAGATGGTAAGCGGTGACGCAATAATCAATACATCCTCTGTTACCGCTTACCGCGGCAGTGGCGGACTGATAGATTATGCAAGCACCAAAGGCGCCATTGTTTCGTTTACCCGGAGCCTTTCCGCAAATCTTGCATCCAAAGGTATCCGTGTTAACAGCGTGGCCCCTGGACCTGTATGGACGCCTTTGATCGTGAGCAGCTTCGATTCTGCAAAAATTGCAGTATTCGGCAGCGATGTACCAATGAAAAGGGCTGCCCAACCGGCGGAAATTGCACCCAGTTATTTATTTCTCGCCTCCGATGATTCGATCTTTATGACTGGACAATGCCTGCATCCCAACGGAGGAGAAATAGTGAACGGATAAAAAATATTTTATGAATGCAATACCAATTCAGGAAATCAACCTGCCCACCAGCACCTTAAAAAAGATCGCTAAAGACCCCATGCTTAGCGCAGAAGTTGCCCATTTAAAATATGTCAATGATGCAGGGTCCGGCATAAGCAGGAAAAAAAATGGGAAGTCTTTTCAATATTTTCTTCATAATAAGTTGATAAGAGATATTAAAACCATCGACAGGATTCGCCGGCTTGGTATTCCTCCCGCCTGGGAGAAAGTATGGATTTGCCCCGAAGAAAGCGGCCACCTGCAGGCTACAGGGTATGACTCAAGAGGCCGCAAGCAATACCGATACCATGTCTTGTGGAACACTTTAAGAAATGAAACAAAATATTTTCGTCTCCACCAATTTGGCAAAGCACTGCCTTCCATTCGAAGCCAGATAGAAAAAGACATTTCTTTACCGGGCATGCCGCAGGAAAAAATATTGGCGCTTCTTATAAAAATCATGGAGCGCACCACCATCCGTGTCGGCAATTCCTCATATGAAAAAATGTACGGCTCCTTCGGCCTCACCACACTGAAGAATAAGCATGTGAGTGTGGAAGGCAGCAAAGTAAAGTTTAGCTTCAAAGGCAAGAAAGGGATTCAACATACGATTACCCTGAAGAGTAAACGCCTGTCGCGGATGGTGCGCATGTGCATGGATATTCCGGGCAAGGAATTGTTTCAATATTATGATTCGGAAGGGAATACCCATAATGTGGATTCCGGTGCGCTCAACGCTTATATCAAACGAATCAGCGAGGCCGATTTCTCCTCCAAAGATTTCCGCACCTGGGAGGGAACCTTACATGCGCTCACTGCTATCAAAGACATTCATGAAACAGAAAATGAACTGAATGTAAAAACAGCCTCAGTGGAAATTTATAACCGCGTAGCGAAGCAGCTGGGCAATACACGTACCGTATGTAAAAAATATTATGTACACCCGCTGATCATGGAGCTTTATGAAGACGGGAGAATACTAAAATATATAAAAGAATCATTCAGCGCTGAAGATGAAGAGGTAAAGGATGAATTGCTGCCCGAAGAAAAAATATTATTAAAAATTTTGTCTAACGAATCACATACAACTAAAATTTCATCAATATGAGAGCACTATGGTCGGGCGCTATCGGTTTTGGATTAGTAAATATCCCCGTTAAAATGTACAGCGCAATAGAAGAAAGTACACTGGATTTGGATATGCTTGATAAAAAAGATCATTCAAATATTAAATTCCAGCGTATCAATGAAAGCAGCGGAAAGGTTGTTCAATGGGAAAATATTGTGAAAGGCTTCAAAATAAAAGATAAATATGTTGTGCTTACTGACAAAGATTTTGAGGCTGCTGCTGCGATAAAAACCAAAGTTATTGAGATCAAAGATTTCCTGGATGAGAATGAGATCCATAGCATGTATTATGAAACACCCTATTATCTCGAGCCTGAGAAAAGCGGGGGCCGTGCTTATGCGCTCTTGCGGGATGCTCTTACAAAAACCAAGAAAGTAGGCATAGGTACTTTTGTATTACGAAATAAAGAGGCCCTGGCATTGATAAAAGTTTATGAGAATGTGCTGGTTCTGCATAAGATACGTTTTGCACAGGAGGTACGTATGCCGGAAGTTACCGTACCCGCAAAAACCACAGCCAAATCCGCGGAGCTGGCGATGGCTGTAACCCTTATAAACCAACTGTCGGGAAAGTTTGACATTAAAGATTATAAAGACACTTATACCGAGAGGTTGATGAAAGTGATCAAGGCCAAATCAAAAGGAGCAACAACAAAAGCGCCTGAAATGAAAGTGGTGAAAACAAATACAAGTGACCTCATGAAACAATTAAAAGCCAGCCTTAGCACAAAAAAGAAAGCTTCGTAATATGGGACTCGCAAAATATTCGGAAAAAAGGAATTTTAAAACCACCCCGGAACCCAAGGCAGTAAAGAAAAAACCAGGCAAGGAACTGGCGTTTGTTGTGCAACGGCATTATGCCTCTCACCTGCATTATGATTTTCGATTGGAGATGGAAGGCGTATTGAAAAGCTGGGCTGTTCCCAAAGGTCCTTCGATGAAGCCGGGAGATAAGCACCTGGCCATGATGGTGGAAGACCACCCTCTTGAATACCGCAAATTTGCCGGCACCATTCCGGAAGGAAATTATGGCGGAGGTGAGGTAGAGATCTGGGACCAGGGCAGCTATAAGCCCCTTGCAGCAAATGAAAAAATAAGCGATGAAAAAGAATTGTTGAAAGAGCTTAAAGCAGGCAGCCTGAAATTAATTTTAAACGGGAAGCATCTTAAAGGTGAATTTGCACTCGTAAAAATAAAAAACCCCAAACAGGACAATGCCTGGCTCTTAATTAAGCATAATGATAAATATGCTGTTGAAGAATATAATGCGGCCGACCATGATTCGATAATTGTAAAGCATAAAAAGATATCAAACGAAAAAGTAGAAGCGTACGCCAGCGGAGTAAAGAAGAAATTGAAAAAGGGGGCAGCGGCAGGTAAGGCAGCGGCGACATCCACACGCTTAAAAAAAAAAGGGGGAACAAAAGTTGATGAAGATGAAATAAAACGAGCCCCTTCCAAAGGCATCCGCTCGTCGACAGGAAGAACACATATCAAAGATTTCATTGCGCCTATGTTAGCTAAGCCCGTGGATAAAGCCTTTGATGATCCCGAATGGCTTTTTGAAATTAAATGGGACGGTTATCGGGCCATCGCAGAGACCGGTGAAGAGCTGAAACTTTATTCCAGGAATGGAATTTCTTTTTTATCCTATTATCCTGAGCTAGAGCATGAACTGAAAAAAATAAAATCTTCGTTGGTGCTTGATGGTGAAATTGTGGCCTTTAATGAGAAGGGGATGCCCTCGTTCCAATTGCTCCAGAATTTCGAACCAGGCACTGCAGCGCTTACCTATTACGTGTTTGATATACTCCGGAAAGACAAAAAAGACCTAACCTCTCTAACTCTTTCGGAGCGCAAAGAAATTCTCAAAAAAAATTTAAAAGATGGCCCGCATATAAAATATTCAGATCATATCATTGGAGAAGGAATATCGTTTTTTGAAGCAGCTAAAAAGCAAGATCTTGAAGGCATCATGGCCAAGCGCTCCGACAGCGAATATATTCTCGGCAGACGCAGCGGTGATTGGCTCAAAATTAAAAACAATAAAGGCCAGGAAACCGTCATCGCAGGATTTACAGCGCCCCGCAATTCACGAAAGTTTTTTGGCTCTTTGGTGCTGGGTGTATACCAGGATAACGAATTGAAATATTGCGGGCATACGGGCACAGGCTTCGATGAGAAGTCGCTGGAAGACCTGCATGTGCAGCTATTGAAAATAAAACAAACAAAATCACCCTTTAAAGAAAAAATAAAAACCAATTCGCCCGTCACCTGGGTTAAGCCCCAATTGGTATGTAATATTAAGTTCACTGAAATAACCAAAGAAGGAATTATGAGACATCCTGTATTTGAAGGATTGCGCATAGATAAAAAGGCGAAGGAAGTGGTAGCGGAGAGAGAGGTTGAGGTTAAGGATAAGGTTGAGGATAAGGTTGAGGTTGAGGATAAGGTTGAGGTTGAGGTTAAGGTTAAGAAAGTGGATGTTAAATCAACAAAAAAAAAGAAAACAAAGGCAGCTTCTTCAACTAAGAAGGCAATTGAAGAAGAGACCAGTGGAGAAAGGCTGATAGGAAAGCAAAAAGTAAAACTCACCAATCTCAATAAAATTTATTTCCCAAAAGACAAAATCACCAAGGGAGATATAATTAATTATTATCAATCGGTTGCCGCATATATCCTTCCCTATTTAAAAGACCGGCCCCAATCACTTTTACGCACGCCAAATGGAATTAACGCGCCTGCATTTTTTCATAAGGATGCCGGCAATGAAGCCCCTGACTGGGTAAAATCGGAAAAGATACATTCCGATTCGGGGAACAAAGACATCGATTACCTTATTTGTAATGATGCTGCTACCCTGGCTTACCTGAATAATATGGGCTGCATTGAACTCAATCCATGGCATTCACGTATCGGCAAGATAGATAAACCCGATTATATCGCGATTGATCTTGATCCATCAGAGAAAAACAGCTTTAGCCAGGTGGTAGAAGCGGCCCTGGCTGTGAAGGAAATTTTTGATAAGGCGGGTGCAATAAGCTATTGCAAAACATCCGGTTCCACCGGACTCCATATTTATATGCCTCTGGCAGCAAAATACTCGTACGACCAGGTCAAAGATTTCACAAAATTAATTGCAATGATGGCTTCTGATCTCTTACCTGATTTTACTACCCTGGAGCGGAACCTGAAGAAAAGGGGAGAAAAGCATATCTATATGGATTTTCTTCAAAACAGGAGAGGACAGACCCTCGCATCGGTGTATAGTGTAAGGCCCAAGCCAGGAGCAACCGTTTCTACTCCCTTGCTTTGGAAGGAAGTAAATGAGAAGCTGGATTTCAAAGAATTTACCATACATAACATTGGCAGCAGGCTTGAAAAACATGGTGATCTTTTTAAAGGAGTCTTAGGAAAAGGAGCAGATCTTAGTAAGTGCCTGGAAAACCTGGAGAAATGATTTCTGGTATTCTGTATTTATAAAGCGATCTCGTTCAGTGATTAGGACCGCTACGCGGTTGGTTTTAACGCAGAGGATGCGGAGTTAAAATACATCCCGCCACTTGGGGCGGGATGTATTTAATCTCTGTGTTCTCAGTGTTAAAACGCATTTCTTTCCGCGAAGTGGAAACCTGAACCGATTTTACTTTAAATCCGGGATGCTGGGGCAATCAACATTCCCCTTTCACTAAATAAAAATCTTCCTTTTAACTTTCATTTATAATTTCTCCTATACCTTTGCATCATGGGAATCCCAACTATAATCTGGATTTTAATTTTATTTTTCAGTTTCCGTCTTTTATTTCGCTGGCTTGCTCCTTTGGTGCTTCCAATGATCATAAAGCGCTTCCTTAAAAAACAAGGGATGGATGTTGAGCAATTCAATCAACAGAAGCATCAACCCATAAATGATACACAAAAATTCACCCAGTCGAAACCATCATCCACAAGTAATGATGATGAGTATATCGATTTTGAAGAGCTAAAATAGTATTTGTGATTTTTTTAACGCTACAGGTAAGGAAAAAAGACTTCTCATCTGAATGGATGGTATTCGTTTTACTTTTTATGATAGCCAAAAAACATCTGATGATTGAATGAATCAGAAGGATATTTTTTTTCATTGTGCGATCAATATACAATCTTACTATAACCATTTCTTCCTGCGGAAATAAATGATCTCAAAAACGCCCACCAGGAACATAAAGCCCATGATCAGAAAATAG
>JBBRJE010000187.1:0-6502 GCA_038219845.1 Bacteroidia bacterium | reverse complement strand
TGTATTCATCAAACAAGGTTGCCATAAAATTAAGATTTGTTGTATGGAACAAAATTAAATTGATTTTGTAATTAACCACAATGGAAAATGATAATGTTAATATTTAATTGGTTTTTGAGGAGGAAAATATGGTCCGGAATTACTCATGATTCTTTCTTCCTCTCGTATTCTGCATTTATACTTCACATTTCGTTATTCCCAATTCATCTGCTTTAAAAATACCTGCTAAAAATATTAGTTATTATTTTTCAACACGCCCTTAATAACGTTTCCTACTCCTTATTTTCGCCTTCTTACTAAAACTTATTTAAAATCTATACATTATGGCAAAAGAAGCAAAAGAAACCGCAAACGAGAATAAGGAACGTTTGAAAACCTTACAGCTCACCATCGAGAAACTTGAAAAGGAATACGGCAAAGGGGTGGTCATGAGAATGAGCGATACCCGTATCGAACCCTTAGAAGTTATTCCTACCGGGTCGCTGGGACTTGACATCGCACTCGGTGTGGGTGGCTTACCCAAAGGCAGGGTCGTGGAAATTTACGGCCCTGAAAGCTCCGGTAAAACTACCCTCAGCATGCACGCCATCGCGGAATGCCAGAAACAAGGCGGCATGGCTGCCTTTATTGATGCCGAACATGCTTTTGATAAAACATATGCAGAAAATCTAGGTATCGATACCTCCAATCTGTTGATTGCGCAACCCGATAATGGCGAGCAGGCCCTGGAGATTGCCGATAATCTCATTCGTTCCGGCGCAATAGATATCATCGTGATCGACTCGGTGGCGGCATTGGTTCCCAAAGCAGAAATTGAAGGCGATATGGGCGATAGTAAAATGGGCTTACAAGCCCGTTTAATGAGCCAGGCCTTGCGTAAGCTTACCGGCTCCATCAGCAAAACAAATTGTGTGTGTATCTTCATCAACCAGTTGCGTGATAAGATCGGGGTGATGTTCGGAAGCCCGGAAACAACCACCGGGGGTAATGCACTGAAATTTTATGCCTCCGTTCGTTTGGATATTCGCCGTATCGGGCAAATAAAAGACGGGGATGCGATTGTAGGAAACCGTACCAAGGTTAAGGTGGCAAAAAATAAAGTAGCGCCTCCTTTCCGCGTTGTTGAATTTGATATTAATTATGGCGCGGGCATAAGTAAGATTGGCGAGATCGTTGACCTGGGCGTGGATTTCGAGATCATCAAAAAATCAGGATCCTGGTTTAGCTATAATGAAACCAAAATAGGACAGGGACGCGATGCAGTAAAGCAAATGCTTACCGATAATCCGGAAATGTCAGTGGAAATTGAGAACAAGATACGGGCTGCTGCACAAGCTACTGTGAAGACAAAACAAGAATTGGACTAATTGTAAATAATTTAGACAAACCCGCAGTAATATCAAGATTGGTATTACTGCGGGTTTTTTTATTCATAAAAAAAAGCACAGGGATCAGGCTGTGCTTAATATTGAGAACATATAGAAGTAATCTTACACTATCTTCACTATTAAAATTGATTTTGTTTCCTTAAATAATCGCCATTTGCATTGGGCAAATGACGATTATCAATCTGGGTTTCATTGAATTTGTTGTCTTCTTTTATTATTAAACGCAGGAATAGTGAAAAGGTTGCTTCCGGCTCCGGAATATGACATTGAAAATAGGTTTATGCAAGCTAATTCACGGGCCAAATTGCTGTATTTCTACTTATGGCGCCGCAGTATATATTCAAAAACAGGCTTGATATAGAATAAACCATACCTGATAAAAGAATTGCTTAATTTAAATTGTCTGTGATGTTTTTTATCTCCACTCTCGCGGGTTTCTTTTGGTAGAGGATATTGTAAACGGCAGTCATGATGGGCATATCTACCTTATATTTCTTATTTATTTCAAACATGCATTTGCTGGCATAGTACCCTTCAGCAATCATATTCATTTCCATCTGGGCGAATTTTACAGAACAACCTTTACCGATCATGGTGCCAAACATCCGGTTGCGGCTATACAAAGAATAGGCTGTAACCAATAGGTCGCCGAGATATGCGCTTTCTTTTACATCGCGGTGAATGGGTTTCACGATATCAATAAAGCGCTTCATTTCGCGGATGGCATTGGCCAATAATACCGACTGGAAATTATCGCCATAACCCAGGCCATGACAAATTCCACTGGCCAGGGCATATACATTTTTTAATACTGCCCCATATTCCGCACCAATAAGGTCTTCATTAATACTGGTCTTGATATAGTGACAGTGCAGGTTTTTCTCAATAGCTTGCGCAGCATTTTTGCTGCCCCCGCACAAGGTTAAATAGGATAATCTTTCTAAGGCCACTTCCTCGGCATGACAAGGCCCTGCAATAACCGCCTGTAGCCTTTCATCAATACCAAACTGCTTATTCAAATATTCGGCTACCACCAGGTTGTACTGCTGCACTACCCCTTTAATTGCAGAAACAATGATCTTATCTTTGAAAACAGATGCCTTGCATTCTTTTAAGGTATCGTGTAAGAATGCGGAAGGAACGGCCAATACAATGATATCTCCGGCAGCAATGGCTTTGCTTATATCATGCGTTAAACTGATCTTCTTTAAATCAAATTTTACATCCGTTAAATAATTAGGATTGTTTTTGTGCTTTTTAATATGGCTGATCGTATCCTCCCGGCGCATCCACCAGGTAATCTTTTTTGGAGTCTTATTATCACATAAAATTTTTACCAACGCCGTAGCCCAGCTTCCTCCGCCAATAACTGTGATATGCTGCTTCGTTGCCATGAGGTACAATAATACAAAATTAGGTGGAATGTTAAGGCACGTTGATAAGGTTCATCAATGCCAAATGATGTATAGGGTTATTCGAATTTTGATGTGCTGGTAAAATAATCAACTTGTATGGATGCACTTGTATTTTCTTCCAGAGGAAGATTTTGTGGGTAGACCAATTGGGCGTATGTATTTTCCTTCCCTTAGGAAGGTTTTGTGCGAATAGGTCTTAGAGTTAAAATTCCTGCTATTTTCGCAACACAAAATAACAAGCACTCTTCACAAGTTACTAACCGGCTTATTATACCCACCAAGAGAATACAAAACAACATGCCCGACGATAAAAAACAACAATTAGAACAACAACTCTGGAAAATTGCAGATACCCTTCGCGGTAAGATGGATGCGGATGATTTCAGAGATTATATATTAGGCTTCATCTTTTATAAATACCTGAGTGAAAAGATGCATGCCTATGCCGATGATATATTAAAGCCAGATAAACTAAAATACGAAGACCTGGAAAATCATAAAGACAAGAAAACTTATTTACAGGAAGTTAAAAATGCTTCTTTAGATAAACTGGGCTATTTCTTAAAACCTTCCGAACTATTCAGCGAATTGGCCCGAAGAGGGAATGCGGAAGGTAAAACCAAATTTATTTTAGACGACCTCACCAAGGTGCTTACCAATATAGAGCAAAGCACCATGGGATCGGAAAGCGAAGAAGATTTTGGAAACCTGTTTGAAGACCTGGATTTAACCAGCAGCAAACTCGGGAAAACCGAAACCGCCAAGAACGAACTCATAGTTAAAGTGCTTTCTCATTTGGATGCCATTGACTTCGATTTAAAGAATACGGAAACTGATGTATTGGGTGATGCCTACGAATACCTCATTGGTAAATTTGCCAGTGGCGCCGGGAAAAAAGCCGGGGAGTTTTATACCCCGCAACAAGTGAGCATTGTATTGGCACGATTGGTAACCCTAGGCAAAACAAAACTAAAAAATGTGTACGATCCTACCTGCGGCTCCGGATCATTGCTATTGCGTGTGGCCAAAGAAGTAAAAGAAGTAAGCGCCTTTTACGGGCAGGAAAGCAACCCCACCACGTATAACTTATGCCGTATGAATATGATAATGCATGATGTGCATTATAAAAAGTTCGACATTAAGAATGAAGATACGCTGGAACGTCCCCAGCATTTTGACCTACGCTTTGAAGCCATTGTAGCCAATCCTCCTTTCTCTGCAGACTGGAGTGCGAGCCCTTTGTTTATGAGTGACGACCGCTATGCAGCGTATGGACGCTTAGCGCCCAAAGGCACTGCCGACTTCGCCTTTGTACAACACATGATACACCAGTTGGCGGATAATGGCACTATGGCCTGCGTATTACCCCATGGGGTTTTGTTCCGTGGAGGAGCTGAAGGGCATATACGCGAGTATTTAATTAAGGATAAAAATTACTTAGATGCAGTGATTGGCTTGCCTTCCAATATTTTTTATGGGACAGGTATACCCACCTGTATTTTGGTATTGAAGAAGAAACGCGAACACAAAGAGAATGTTTTATTTATTGATGCCAGCCAATATTTTGAAAAGGTAAAAACACAAAATGTATTAAGGTCGGTAGACATTGATAAATTAATTACCACGTTTAAATCGCGAATCACAGAAGACAAATACTCTTATCTCTCTCCTTTAAGCGAAATAGCTGAGAACGATTATAATTTAAACATCCCCCGTTACGTGGATACTTTTGAGGAAGAAGAAGCAGTGAACTTAAAAACTATATCGAAGGAATTGCAATCCTTAGAAAAGGAAATGAAAACCACAGATGCAAGCATTGCAGCATTTTGTAAGGAATTAGAAATAGATACACCGTTTTAAAATACTTTATTATGAAAAAACACAACGCAGTACAACTTTTTGAAGATAAAAAGGTAAGAACAATATGGGATGAAGAACAGGGAAAATGGTATTTGTCAATTATAGATGTGATTAGTGTCCTTACTGATCAATCCACTTTCCAGGGCGCAAGAAATTATTGGAAAGTGCTCAAACATCGTCTGGCGAAAGAAGGAAATGAAACGGTTACAAACTGTAACCAGTTGAAAATGGAAGCCGCAGACGGTAAAATGCGAATGACTGATGTTGCCGATACGGAGCAACTTTTTCGTTTGATACAATCCATACCATCTCCTAAAGCTGAGCCTTTTAAGCTTTGGTTGGCTAAGATAGCGGAAGAGCGCCTGAACGAAATGCAGGATCCGGAATTAAGTATTGACCGTGCATTAGAACAGTATTTACAATTGGGTTATTCTGAAAGTTGGATTAATCAACGACTTAAAAGTATTGAAATACGTAAAGACCTTACCAACGAATGGAAAACCCGCGGACTAAAAGAGGGCCAGCAGTTTGCCACCCTCACCGATATTATAACTAAGGCGTGGGCAGGGAAAACCACCAAAGAATATAAAACCCTCAAGGGTTTAAAGAAAGAAAACCTGAGAGATAATATGACTAATACGGAACTAATTTTAAATATGCTTGCAGAAGCTTCTACCAAAGATATTTCGGAAGCTGTAAAACCTGATTCATTTAAAGGAAGCAAAAATGTTGCAAAACAGGGTGGCAATGTAGCCAAGGTAGCTCTTAAGGATTAGAAGCCAGAAAAGGCAAAAAAGTGGTGACAGGTTTAAATGCTAAAACGGTTCTGCAATTAAATAAAGACAAGAGAAAATAATGCCCCATACACAAGCACAAATTAATAAGAAAATGATCGCTCCTAAATTGAGGTTTAAGGGGTTTGTTCAGGATTGGAAGAAAGTAAACTACGAGGATATCTATTCATTTTACACAACCAATTCTTTTTCCAGAGATAAACTTAATTATGAAAAAGGTTTCGTAAAAAATATTCATTATGGAGATATTCATACAAAGTTTGCTAATTTATTTGATATTACAAAAGAACAAGTTCCATTTATTAATTCTGATGTTGATATTCGCTCCATAAAAGAAGAATGTTATTGTCAAGAAGGTGATTTAGTAATTGCTGACGCCTCAGAAGATTATGCTGATATTGGTAAATCAATTGAAATTATTAATATAAACAATCAAAAACTAATTGCAGGACTGCACACATTTTTAGCTAGACCTAATAAAGGTAAAAGGGCAAAAGGGTTTGCAGGTTATTTAGTACAAAACTGGAACTTTAGAAAGCAGGTAATGACAATTGCTCAAGGAACAAAAGTTTTAAGCCTTTCCACAAGCAGATTAGGTTTATTAAAACTCAATTTCCCCTCCCTCCCCGAGCAACAAAAAATCGCATCATTCTTATCTTCCATAGATGAAAAGATACAGCAGCTCACACGCAAAAAGGAATTGTTGGAGCAATATAAAAAAGGAGTAATGCAACAGCTTTTTTCCGGTAAGCTGAGGTTTAAGGATGAGAAGGCTAAGGCGTTTCCGGAGTGGGAGGAGAAGAGGTTGGGAGAGGTTTGTGATGTAAAGGGCGGCAAAAGAATGCCATTTGGATATTCTTTAATTGAAGAAAATAATGGTTACCCTTATATAACCGTTTCAGATATTGAAAACGGCACTGTTTCACTCTCTAAAATAAAGTATGTGCCTTCTGGAGCAATTGATCTTATAAAAAACTATAAAATTAGTGTTAATGATATATTCATTTCAGTTGCTGGTACGTTAGGATTAGTAGGTATAATTCCT
>JBBRJE010000186.1:0-6503 GCA_038219845.1 Bacteroidia bacterium | reverse complement strand
CAACAACACAGCAGCAGAAGCGTTAATAGTCATGCTGGTGGTAATTTCTTCCAGCTTGATTCCATCAAACAATGATTCCATATCCTTTAGCGAATCAATCGCCACACCTACTTTACCTACTTCCCCTTCACTTAGTTCATGATCGCTGTCATATCCGATCTGGGTGGGTAGATCGAAAGCCACACTTAATCCGGTAGTCCCTTGTTTTAGAAGATAATGATAACGTTTATTGCTTTCTTCGGCTGTACTAAAACCTGCGTATTGTCGCATGGTCCAGAGCCTCCCACGATACATATTTGCCTGCACCCCACGGGTATAAGGAAATTGACCAGGCATCTCCTCCATCGCTGAAATCTCATTATAAACTTCCTTTATTTCAATTCCTGAATCCGTTTTGAATTTGGTCATAGGTGGTGCAAATTACGAATTATATAAATACGAATTAAAGCAGGATCGCTACGCGGTTGGTTTTAACACAGAGGACGCGGAGTTAAAAATACATCCCGCCACTTCGGGCGGGAAGGGCAGAGAGAAATGCAGCTGTATAAATCTATAATTGTTTTCCTCTGCGCATTCTGCTTGTATTTAATCTCTGTGCTCTCTGTGTTAAAATGCATTTCTTTCCGCGAAGCGGAAACCTGAATCGATTTTACATTAATAAATACTTAACTAAACAAGCTTGAATCGCAATTCATCATTTATATAATTATTATATTGAAAATCAGAGATATACATTGAAAACATTTTACACATTGAAAACAATTTAAAATAAATTTGTTTCCTATGTTTCCTCTATTATATCTTCGCGGCGATATAATAATGGACGAAATAAGAGAAAAGATATTAAAAGGGACTATTAAATTGTATGGTCAATACGGCATCAAAAGTTTGACGATGGATGATGTAGCCCGTGAATTGGGTATGTCGAAAAAAACATTATACCAATACGTGAATGATAAGGATGACCTGGTGAATCAGGTGGTGAAGATGCATTTGAATGATGAAGAAAATAAATGCATTATGGTATTTGATAATTCGCATAATCCCATAACTGAAATGATTGAGGTGATGAAAATGCAGTTCAAAAACCATGGGAAAATAAACTCGAGTGCCTTGTACGATCTGAAAAAATACCATCAGGAAAGCTTCAATGAATTTTTGGCATTCAAAGAGAAAGTGATAAAGCCTTTTTTAATTAAGAATATAAAACGCGGAATCACCATCGAAATCTATCATGATGATTTGAATGTGGAATGCACTGCCCAGATTTATTTGCATCTTATAGATTTCAGCTCAAAGCCCGACCTGGTAGGCTTTGGAAGCATCGCCCAAATGATGTCGGAACTGATGAAATATCATTTGTACTCCATCACCTCCACCAAAGGAAGAAAAATATTAGCCAGGGAATTGGAAAAATTTAATCTCGAAATACAACAAATTAAATGAAAAAATTATTAATTTTTATTGCCTGCTTTAGTTTCTTTTATACCGGCAGGGCACAGGCAGATTCAACACTTAACCTCTCATTAGACCAAGCTATTGAAATGGGATCGAAATATAATTATGCCTTAAAAAACTCGGCTATCGACATTAAAATGGCGGAGCAGAAAGTGCGTGAAATACTGAGCTCCGGCTACCCGCAGCTGAATGCCTCGGCAAGCGTGAATGATTATATCCTCTCCCCGGTTTCCCTTATCCCCGCCCGCTTTTTTAATCCCAATGCAGGCCCCGACGAGTTGGCAGAAGTGCATTTTGTTCCTAAATACAATATGGGTGCCGGTGTTACCGCATCACAGCTTTTATTTAGCAGTAGCTATTTTTTAGGCGTACGCGCCTCACGTGAATATTCAGCATTCATCAAGCTTCAGCAGGCAAAAACAAAATTCGATGTGGAACGCGATATCACCAAAGCCTATATAACTGTATTATCAGTGCAAGAAACCCAGGCCATTCTCGACGAAAATAAAAAAAGGATTGATAAGCAGCTCAATGATGTTTCGGAAATGTATAAGCAGGGTGTAATCGAGAAGCTTGATGTAGACCGATTAAAATTAGTGCAGAATCAGCTTATACAGCAACAGGACCAGGCTAAAGCAAGCGTTTCAGTATTGAAATCCCTTCTTAACCTGCAGATGGGCTATGATGTAACCAGGCCGGTTAACCTCACCAGCAGCCTCGATGAGCTGAGTAAAAGATTTGGTGCGGATCTTTATTCCAATGTGAATTTTGACGCCAATAAAAAGATCGAATTACAAGTGATAAATCAGGGGTTATTACTCCAAAGTTTAACAGTGAAAGCTGCGAAGATGGGTTATTATCCTACACTGGCAGCTGTCGGGTCGTACCAGCTCAGCGGTCAAAACAATAAATTTCAATTCCCGAAATATTATCAGACAGCGCTTGTAGGTCTACAGCTTAATGTGCCGGTTTTTTCCGGATTCTCTAAAGATGCAAAAATAAAACAGGCACAGTTTAGTCTGGAGCAGATGGAAAACAATAAGGCCAACCTGCAGAATTCACTTACCATGGTATATTTAAACGCCAACACCAATGTGAGCAATGCCAAAAGGCAATTGGAGCTCAACAGGCAGACTTTGGTTCTTGCAGAAACAGTGTACAATACCACGGCTTCCAAATATAAGGAAGGAGTAGGAAATAGTTTTGAGCTCATGACCGCCGACAGTGACCTGAAGAATGTAAGAATACAGAATGTGCTGGCACAGTATAATTTAATCAACGCCATATTTGAGTTGAAGACGGCAGTAGGGAATTAAGGTTTATAACGTATTACGTATAATGTATTTCGAAAATACAGGGTGGTAGAATCGTTCGAAGTATAAAAATATAAAGGTAAAAAAAAGAATTTCAAAACACAATTATTAATTATCATGTATAAAAAAGTAGTAATAGTCGCCTTTATGGCAATTGTATTTGCAGCCTGCAAGCAAAGTCAGCCTGCTTCGCTAAATGAAAAGAAAATAGAGCTCGACAGCCTGGTGAAAGTGCAGACTGAATTAAACAGCAAGGTATCAAAGCTTCGTAATGAGATTGATGATTTGGATACTACCGCCAAAAATCTGAAAAAAATAAAGTCGGTGGAAGTAACCAAAGCCATGCTCCAGGAATTCAGGCATTATATTGATGCTACAGCGGTGGTGGAAAGCGACCAGAATACTATGGTGACAGCCAAAGTTATTGGGTTTGTGGTGAATAATGTGTTGGTGAAAGTGGGAGACAATGTAAGCGCCGGACAAATATTATGCACGGTGGACAATAGCTCTTTGCAGCAGAGCATCGAAGCCAGTAAAGTTCAGTATAGTCTCGCAAAAACAGCTTATGAGCGCAGAAGGAATTTATGGGAAAAGCAAATTGGCAGCGAATTGGAATACCTTCAGGCCAAAACATTAAAGGAGTCTCTGGAAAAGCAGATTGCATCTGCTGAAGCACAAGTGGCGAATACCAATGTGGTAGCCCCTTTTAGCGGCTCGGTAGAAAGTGTTGACTTTAAAGTGGGAGATAATACCATGAATCTCATGCATGGCATCCGCATAGTGAACCTCAGCCGTTTAAAAGTAAGTGCAAAATTGGCCGATACTTATATCAGTAAAGTGCATCGGGGCGATCATGTAAAAATTGTATTCCCCGATTTAGGGAATAAGGAAATTGATGCTACGCTCTCCTTTGTTGCCAATACCATCAATGATAAGCGCACCTTTGATGTACAGGCTGCCTTACCTGCCAGTGCTGACCTACGGCCTAATATGAATGCCACCCTGAAAATTAATGACGCTACCTTACCTAAAGTATTTGTTGTCAATGAAAATATCGTGCACAGCTCGGAAGGGCAAAAATCGTTGATGGTTTTATCGCATGAAGGCAGCAAAGCCATTGCAAGAAAAGTAGTAATAACAACCGGTGAAAGTTATGGCGGCCTCGTGGTGATTAAAGGCCTGAAGGAAGGCGATGAGATCATCACTGCAGGCTATGCAGGAATAAATGATGGGGAGGAAGTGAAATTTTAATTTAGCACCCCTTTTTACAACAAGAATAGTTTATTTTAAATTAAGCGAGAATGAAAAAAGAATATAAACCCACGACCTGGGCAATAAAAAACAGAACGGCAGTGTATATCATGACGATATTGCTTTCCCTTACCGGGATCGTAATATATATCGACCTGCCTAAAGAACGGTTCCCGGATGTGGTTATGCCTACCATATTTGTACAAACCATCTACCCCGGTGTATCGCCTACAGATATTGAGACAGCCGTTACCCAACCCCTGGAAAAACAATTGAAATCGATCAGTGGGGTAAAAAAGGTAACAAGCACTTCAATGGAATCTGTTTCACTGGTTACAGTGGAATTCATTGCGAAGATAAAAATTGAAGAGGCCAAGCAGAAAGTGCGCGATGCATTGGATAAGGCCAAAAATGATATCCCCGCTGACGCCCAGAAAAACCAGGCCATTGGCGAATTTGATATTAGCGAGCTTCCCATCATGAACATCAACCTGAGTGGTGAATATGATGCATTGAAACTAAAATCTTTTGGTAAGCTTTTGAAAGATAAGGTGGAAGGCAATACGGAGATCAAACGTTGTGATATCATCGGGGCTTTGGATCGTGAAATAAAAATTAGCATCGATTTGAATAAGATGCTTGCCAACCAGCTATCATTTGATGATATAGAAAACCAGCTGAGATATAATAATGTAAATATCAGCGGCGGTGATATTTTAGTTGGTGATATCCGCCGTACCCTACGTGTCACCGGCGAATTTAAAAATATCGACCAGATCCGGCAGCTGATTGTGCGCACCCCCAGTGGAACACCGCTGCACCTTTACGAGATAGCCGACGTGACCGATGACACCCGCGACCGTGAATCATTTGCACGCTTGGACGACAAGCCCGTAGTGACTGTGAATGTGATTAAGCGCGCAGGCGAAAACCTGATCAATGCAGCCGCTAAGATCAAAGGCACGATCGATGAATTTAAAAAAGATGGCAAATACCCTGAGGGCCTTAAGGTTACTATCACAGGCGATTTGAGCAAGCAAACCCAGACCCAGCTCAACGACCTGATCAATACCGTGATCTTAGGATTTCTTTTTGTTACCATCGTTCTGATGTTTTTTATGGGGGTGGAGAATGCATTCTATGTAGGTCTTTCCGTACCATTAAGCTCGCTTCTGGCATTTTTATTTATGCCGTCCCTGGGATTCTCTCTCAATGTAATTGTACTCTTCTCATTTTTACTGGCCCTGGGAATAGTGGTTGATGATGCCATCGTGGTGATTGAAAACACACATCGGATATTCAATAAGAATAAGGATATCACCTTATTCGAAGCCGCTAAGGAAGCCGCCGGTGAAGTATTTGTTCCGGTGCTCACGGGTACCTTAACCAATGTGGCTCCATTCTTTCCATTACTATTCTGGCCCGGCATTGTAGGTAAATTCTTCTATTTCCTGCCTGTGACATTAATCATAACGCTATTTGCATCGCTTGTCGTGGCTTTCATTATTAACCCTGTTTTTGCCGTTTCATTTATGAAGCGTGATGATGATACCAAGAAGCAAAGCTTTAGCAGGTACAATAAGGCCAATATCATTTTACTGGCCCTGGGCATCCTCGTGCATTTGATTGCATTCGCTACCAAATCTTCCGGTATGCATGGATTCGGAAATTTTTTATTCGTTTGCATCCTGATCCTTGTGCTTGTACATTTTGTTTTCAATCCTTTGATACATAAATTTCAGGAAAATTTACTTCCGCGCCTACGTAACAGTTACCGCAGGGTAGTTACGTTTGCCATCAACCGGGCCCATTCAAGATGGGTATTCATGGGTGCAATATTGTTCTTCTTTGTTAGTATTTTCATCTTCGCTGCATCCAAGCCGCGTGTTGAATTCTTCCCGTCGGGAGATCCTAATTTTGTATTTGTTTATTGCGAGCTTCCTATCGGAACAGAAGTGCATTATACCGACAGCATCACTAAAATTTTAGAACGTAAGGTGAATGAAGCCATCGTGAATGATAAGGACCTGGTAGAATCGGTGATCGCCAATGTAGCTATTGGAGCGGGCGATCCGCGCAATCCCGACAGGGCAGCCCAATCCCATAAAAGCAAGGTAACCGTTGCATTTAAAGAATTTGAATTGCGTAACGGGAAATCTACTTCAAAGATCTTAACGGCCATCAGGAATAATATTAAAGATATCCCGGGAACATCCATCTCTGTTGAGCAGGAGCAAAATGGTCCGCCAACAGGGAGGGATATACAGATAGAAATCAGTGGTGATAATTTTGATTCACTCGTGGCTATTTCTGCCCGGGTAAAAGCACAGATCGGTGCTTCTGGCATTCAGGGCATCGACCAGCTGAAAACCGACCTGATCCTGGATAAGCCCGAATTGAAGATCACTATAGATAATGATAAAGCGCAGAAGGAAGGCTTGTCTGTCGGACAAATCGGAAGCACTATGTATGCTGCTCTTA
>JBBRJE010000185.1:0-6511 GCA_038219845.1 Bacteroidia bacterium | reverse complement strand
GCATGGATAAAGATTCCACCCCAGATAGGCTTGTATTTAACCGAACAGTAACTTTAAAAGAAAGCTTTGGAGGGCATCCAAAGGTATGAACATGGTTAGATTCCGAGTTCGTTTCATTGATAAAATCTAAAGCATGGTGTTCGATATATACTTAATTTTTCCTCGATGTTAAAATTTCTTCTTTTCCTTTTCTTCTTTTCTATATGCTTGAAAGCCTTTCCCCAGGTTGTATGCAGGTCGATTCATATAAAAAAGATTTCCGGCACCATGAAGATCGATGGCGTGGATGATGAGCCGGCCTGGGTAGTATCGGATATCGCGAAAGACTTTTGGGAAGTGACACCTTACGATACCTTGCTTGCGAAATCAAAAACGGAAGTAAAGATATTATTTGATGAAAATAATATTTATGTATTTGCCACCTGCTACGACGACCTCCCCGGTGACTATGTGATTCAATCGCTTAAACGCGATTATAGTTACCCTGTGAGTGATGCGTTTGCAATTATATTCGATCCTTTTAACGATAAAACCAATGGCTTTAATTTTGGGGTTAACCCCATGGGTGCGCAACGGGAAGGCCTGGTAGCCAATGGCGGTAATTTCGGTGTAAGCACGGATTGGGATAATTTATGGTATAGCGAAGTGAAGCATTATCCCAACCGCTGGACCTGCGAAATGGCTATTCCGTTTAAGTCGATCAGGTTTAAGGAAGGGCTGAAATCATGGGGCTTAAATTTTGCAAGAAATGATATGAAGCGATTCGAGAATACTTCCTGGACCCCCATCCCGAGATCTTATAATGTAACCGTTTTGAATTTTTGCGGTAATTTAATTTGGGATGAAGAGCCTCCGAAAACAGGACATTCCATTGCAGTTATTCCGTATATCAGTACAAATATAAACAGCGATTATAAAAAGTCGGATGAAGTAAATTTTAAGCCAGGGGCCGGCGCCGATATTAAATATGCAGTGTCCTCCTCTCTTAATTTAGATCTTACGATCAACCCTGATTTCAGCCAGGTTGAAGTAGACCGGCAGCAGGTGAATTTAACAAGCTATAGTTTGTTTTATCCCGAGCGCAGACAGTTTTTCATTGAGAACAGCGATCTGTTTTCCTCCATTGGATTTTCTCAAATCCGGCCTTTTTTTTCCAGGCGTATCGGCCTTAAGAATGGAAACCCGATACCGATCATTGCTGGGGCGCGGCTAAGCGGCAAGATCAATAAGAACTGGCGACTTGGGGCTATGGATATGATTACTGGCGAGGATAAAACGAATGATGTCCGGTCGAGGAACTATAGCGTTTTCGCGCTGCAACGGCAGGTAATGAAAGCCAGCAGCATTCAATTTACCCTGATTAACAGCGACGCCTTACAAGTTTCAACCGTAAAATTTAACAGGGTTGCCTGTTTGGATTATTTCTTATTAAGCCCTGATAATAAATGGAGGGGTAAGGCATTTTATCATCAATCATTCTCTCCCGATCGCGTGAAAGGCGCATCAGCAAATGCCACTTTTCTGCAATACAGCACGCCTAAACTCGACATCAATTGGAATCATGAATATGTAAATAAGAATTATAATGCAGAAATTGGATTCGTCCCACATCAGGCCCAATATGATGCTGTTTTAAAAACATATATTAAACAAACTTTTTTCCGCCTGGAGCCTTCGGTGACCTATAGGTATTATCCTAAATCGAAGCGTATAAATTATCATGCGTTCACGATCTATGAGAATTACTATGCTGATGGTGATTTCAAAACACAGTCCTATTTTATCAATCCATCCTATAGCATTCTTTTTCAAAACAGCGCTACATTTATCACCAATATTAATTTCAATTATATTCACCAGCTCACCAGCCTGAAATTAAGCAATGATTCCAGCGATATCATTTTGCCCGGTCAGTACTATTTCAATAATTATGATGCAGGCTTCTCCAGCAACAGAAGAAAGAAATTCTATTATTCGGTCTCGGATAATCTTGGGAACTACTTCACCAGCCTCAGGAATAGTTCAAATATAGATTTCAATTACCGATACCAGCCATGGGCTGTTTTTAATATTAATTATAGCCTGAATTATTTTCATTGGGCATCAGGGCATACCTCGGCCATACATTTGCTGGGAGCAAAAGCTGAAATTTCATTTACAAGAAAAATATATTTCACAACTTTTCTACAATATAATACCCAGTCTGAGAACGTGAATCTGAATATGCGCTTACAATGGCGATTTAAACCCATGAGTGATTTCTTCATTGTTTATACCGATAATTATGATCCCAACCTGAATATTAAGAACAGGGCCTTGGTGGCCAAATTAGTATGGTGGCTGAGCCTATAATCCTTTTCCAGGAAGCTTGTAAGCCAATCTAAACAAATAATTTAAAAAAAACCGCTACAAAATTTGTAACGGCTTTTTAATATTTCCTGTAATTTATTTTGGCTTCCCGCCGGCAGGTTTTGCTCCGGGCTTTGGTGCCGGTGCAGGTGCAGGTCCACCTTTGATACGCTTCACCAGCACATCTTTTATATGAAGGTATTTTGCGTTGTCCGGATCGAGAACCAATAGCTGGTTGCAATAGGTCAGGGATTCTTTATAATTATTCTTATTGTAATAATATTGCATGATTCTACCTGTGGCTTCAATCTGCTCGCTTACCAATACTGTTTTGGAAAAGGCGGTATCTTTTGATTTTTCCAGATATACCTTGAACACATCAATGGAAGTTTTGCGATCATTTAGTGTATCCAGGTTATATAAGGCCCTAGCTTTATAAAGGTAGCCTAAAGGGTTTCCAGGATTTTGAATAATAAAGCTATCTGCAGCGGTATTGGTTTCTTTCCAGTGCTTCGACAAATAATATACGTCCATCAGCTTAAATTCAGAATTTGGTGTTGAGTATTTTAAATTCAGATTTTTAAAAGCCTCGATGGCCAATTCATATTTTCTTGCGGAATAGTAACCATTGGCAATTTCTTTAAGTATATTTTGTTCTTTTGTGGGATCTAATTCAATCACTTTTCTATAGTATACACCCGATAATGAATCATTGCCAATGCTCCTGTTTAATTTTCCGAGATAACCATAATCATCAATATTCATTTTGCTCTTATCACAGGTGGATTGGAAAAGGTTAAAATATTTCACTGCCTCATCCTTGTTTCCTAATTCCGTATTTGAATGGGCCAGCACGCGGAGGTAATCACAATTATTAGGATAGAGCCCATTCATTTTTTTAGCTAGGGCCAGCGTTCCATTCCAGTCTTTTAGCTTGTAAAGGATATTTATCATACGGTCGTTGGGCTTTATCTTATCCTCGTTGCCTGCCATATATATTTCCTGCTCCGATTTCGCTTTCTCGTACAATCCGGTCTTTTCGTAAATTGTTGCGTAAACACCGTGCATCGGTATAAAATCCGGATCTGCTATCCTGGCCTTATCGAGCGCTTCAATGCAATTACGATAACTCTGGTCGTTGCTTGTGGTGCTCCATATCTTGCCAATCTTGGTCATGGCATAAGCCGATTTTGGATTTAACTGATATGATTTTTCATAGCTTGTAACGGCGAAACCAATGTCCTTATCATCGCCATTCCCACTATAATGCTTCTCGAAATAAATATCTCCAAGCGTGTTAAAAGAATTGAAATCATCTTTTCCTTTGGGTGAGTATGTAGCTTTCTGTCCATAATCTATAGCTTTCACCCAATCTTTATTTTTATTAAAAGCATAAGCTTCACCAGTGAAGCGCAAAACATCCTGGTCTTTGTTTTTTGTAGCTTTTAATGCTGCAGCAATTTTTTTCTCAGCTTCGGGGGTATTTCCTTCTTCAAGAAAACATTTGGCCTGGCCAATCAAGCATAAATATTCACCCGGCTTTGCAGAAGTGCCTTTGTCAAAAGCAGCCCTGGCGCCATTTATATCGCCGGCCCTAAACAATGCTTGTCCGTAATAAAAGAATGCTGTGGCATTGCCCGGGTCTGCCTGACTTACTTTTTTAAATATATCGCGCGCGGTATTGTAATTTTCATTATCCCATGCCTTTAATCCTTCCTCAATGGATTGGGCTTGTATCTTCACGCTGATACACAGGACAACGAATAAAATAAACTTCTTTAAACTTCTCATTTTATATACTTATGAATTCTATTTATATACTTATTTTAACTTCTTATGGTTTTATGCAAGCCCTTCAAATAGTTTGCCTTTCTTTTATTTATGTTGTTAACTGATGCAAATTAATCCTGAAAATGTACGCTGCGCTCGGGGAGCTTAAAGGGCATCAGGCCAAACTTAAGAACAATAAGTTGTCCTTTTTCATCATTTAGGAACCGTTGTAAACCCGTGCCCAATCCCAATTTGCCATCTTTTTGAATACAGTACAGCATTCGTGAAAAAGGATAACGGGAGGTTGCAATCTCGCTTTGATAAGGTTCAAGGAATTCGTCGCTTCCATTGGCAGAGATTCTTGCCCTTTTAACTAATTTAAGCGTGTTCACCACATTACTATCGTCACGATCGCTAATCCAGCTATTCCCTATTATGCCTATCGCATTCTCATGGCTGCTGATATATTCGATTACTTCTGGAGTATTTTGAAGTGTAAAGCAGGTTTTGGATAGGCTTTCATCTTTTAGGAGAGAGTCTTTCAACCATCGCAAAATCCCTGACCCGGGATGGTCGAAAACAAGATTTATTTTCCTTTCGCTTTTACCGTTTAAAAGCATTTTAATTTCATTTTCTGTGAAACTGTCCAGGATATTATTTTTATTTATTATAAAGGAAATACCATCCCGGGCGAAAGGCATTGACCTGGTAATTACTTTAAGACCGGTAAAATAATTTATTTCCTCCTTAGTAAGCTCCCGGCTCACAATAATGGCCCTTATGCTATCGGAATTGAAATCCCGCCATACCTCCATTTCTGATTTATAGCTTACAATTAATTTCGCCTGGGGGTGAAGGTATTCAAATACGTCAAGCTCTACCTGCATAATAGGCTTAAGCGATTCATCAACACTTAAGCGAATTGTTCCGCTGACTATCGTATCATCATTTTTATCAGTATTTTTATTTTGGCTACAGGCTGCAAGGTCAATACAGAAAATGAAAAGACAAAAAACTTTGAAGAGATTCATAAATCAGGGCGCGAAAATAGGGATTTCCATCGTATCTCAGGTTTGAAATAAATGAGAGTCATCCAATACAAAGCGTGCCTATTTACACAGGCACGCTTAATTAATGATTTAATAATATGCTATTGCATTTTGATATTTATAGGCAGGAAATAACGCACTTTCACTGCCCTGCCGCCCATCTTACCTGGTTTCCAGTCAGGCATCCTGTTTAAAACGCGGACCGCCTCCTCGCTCAGGGCGCTATTGGTACCCTGGCTTACGGTGATATCCGTTACCTTTCCATTCTCATCTATTATAAAAAACACCTTGACACGAATATTATCTTCCACCCAATTTGGAATTCTGAAATTAGTGATAATAAATTTTCTCAAAGCGGCGGCACCTCCGATATATTCAGGCATCACCTCTGCATAATCCCTGACAAGCCCAGGATCTATCTCCTTGTTTTCGACTACGATAGTCACAGTTTTGGTGGATCCCCCTTTCTCCCCATCATTGGTATTGGGTAATTTGCCGGAATTCCCAGGATCGGGCTGTGGCTCAGCAACAGGCTTGGTTTCCGGTTTAGTATCTTCCTTTTTGATAATTTCTGTTTTCGCAACAGGGGTATATAAACTGTTTTCCTGTTTAACAGATTTATGGGTATTCTGAGATTGGCTTGCAGCGGGTTCAAGAATTATTTTTTTGCATTCATAAATCCGGGCAGAGTCCATTTCAACGATAGTTAGGATGGTTTCTCCGGGCTTAAAAGCAAAATGAGATACGAGAGAAATGATCAGTATGAAGCAGGCAATGGAAAAAGCAAAAGCTTTTTTAATTGTTGCATCATAAGTGGAACGCAAATAATATGCGCCGTAAGATTTGTTGCGGTCCTCGAAAATTAAATCATCAAGGGTTTCTTTGGTCTGGGTTGTGAGGCGTTTCATATGTATAATTAATTAATGTGTTTCAGCCATTAATCGGATAATATTAGAAATGGGTAAATGTGATGACGCAGATATGACAAAATCCTCAAGACTAAATTTCTTTGGTTAGAACTTCTATGGCTGCGCTTATGGTATTTAATTATTTTTGTCCCTTATGAAACAGGCGTTACAACCCTTGAAATTGGCTATCATTTTAGCTTTGGGCATCATTATAGGGATTTGGTTTGCTCCATATAAGAGCATAGGAGGGAATAAAGTTTCACAAATCCTTCAGCTTATCTCTAAGAATTATGTAGATACCGTGAATAATGAATCCATCGAAAAGGAAGCCATTAACGACTTATTGCATTCTCTGGATCCTCACAGTAATTATTTCACGGCAGATGAGGCAAAGCATATGAATGAGTCGTTGGAAGGAAGCTTTGAAGGGATAGG
>JBBRJE010000184.1:0-6517 GCA_038219845.1 Bacteroidia bacterium | reverse complement strand
TCGGTTCAGGTTTCCGCTTCGCGGAAAGAAATGCATTTTAACACTGAGAACACAGAGATTAAATACAAGCAGAGGGCGCAGAGGAAAACAATTATAGATTTATACACCTGCATTTCTCTGTGCCCTTCCCGCCCGAAGTGGAGGGATGTATTTTTAACTCCGTGTCCTCTGTGTTAAAACCAACCGCGTAGCGGTCCTAATCCTAACTAAACGAAATTGAATAAAGATTCCTTAACAATAACAGATTTATAAAACTAAACTTTATTTTCTGCCTTGGAATCCTGATGATTCGCGTCTTTCCCCATGGTCAGAGAAATAATGATATAAGATAAAATTATTAATGGCAGGGATTTGAGCTTAAGCAATACCAATAGTATTGCTCCAATTCCCAACAATATATACCTCGCTTTATTCGAACCAAAATCATAGGTCTTGAATTTGAGTGATATCAGTTTCAATTCTGAAAGCATTAAATAGCATAAGCCAAGGATTAAAAAGATCAGGGTCAGCGGGTGCACCAGGAAATTGCTTAAGCGCTCCGGTGTTTTATCATCGAAAATAATAAAAGGCAACGCGGCAACAATAAAACTCATCGAAGGTACCGGCAAACCAATAAATCCTTCCGATTGACGGGTATCGATATTAAATTTTGCAAGCCTCCAGGCCGAACCGCAGGGCAATAGAAAGGCGGCAAAGGAATACCAGTTTTTCATAGGGTCGTAATCAATGCCTAAAAAATTAGAATCATAAAAAAACAGTGCGAAGAGAATAAAACCCGGTGCCACACCAAAACTAACGACATCTGCCAGGGAATCCAGCTCTTTGCCCATAGGCGAATAGGAATTGGCAAGCCGTGCCACAAATCCATCCAGGAAATCAAATATAGAAGCTGCAATGATAAAAAGAGCTGCAGTCTGCAAATCAACACGGATACAATAAACAATGGACAAGCAGCCACAGATTAAATTCAGGCAGGTGACGAAATTAGCGAGGTTGCGACGGATCATAATGGAATGGTGTTACTAGTGAATCGTAATGTCCTTTAGTTAGGTATTTAATAATATAATATCGGCTCAGGTTTCCGCTGCGCGGAAAGAAATGCATTTTAACACAGAGAACACAGAGATTAAATACACAATGAAAGCACGGAGGAATACAAATATAGATTATACAACTGCATTTCTCTGAGCCCTCTGCCTGTATTTTTAACTCCGCGCCTTCTGCTTTAAAACCAACCGTGGAGCGGTCCTAATCTTAACTTAACGACATTGAATCGTAAATTAGTAATCGCAAAATGAGCGGTAAAAAAATATTTTGTCTCAGCAACAATCATCGGCTCCTTGTATTATACTTTATACTTAATACTTTATACTTTTGACTTTTTGCTTCCACTCCCTACTTCTCATACAGCTTTCCCTTATCCACCACCATCAATTTATCGCCGGATTTTAAGGTACGGGAAATCGCCGAGTAAGGCCCGGTTATCACCTGTTCCTGTTCCGCGAGGGCGGAGTTAATCTCAATAAATTTATCATCCTGCATCCCTGTCTTTACGATTATTTTCTTTGCTTTATTCATACTGTCGACAACAAAGATCACCTGTTCCATATCATCACGTGAAACGGAAGTTTTGTCGGTACTGTTTTTTTTATCCTGTTCATTTCTGTCTCGGGTGGTAACGCTTTCAATCGGAATGCAAAGGGCATTTTCGATCTTACCTGTTTGTATATCAACCGTGGCATTCATTCCTGCGCGGAAGGGTGATTCATTGCCTGCCAGCCTGGCTTTTATATCGGCATACGAGGAAGGCACCATACGTATTTTCACTTCGAAATTAGTAGCCTGGTCGGAACCACTCGTCGCAGCTGATTTTGCGGCATTGGCGATCTCAAAAACCACGCCCTGGAATTTCCTGTTAGGATAGGCATCCACCTCAATGGAAGAGGTATCACCACGATGAACCCGAACAATATCATTTTCATTAACGTCTACAGTAACCATCATAAAATTAAGATCGGCCACCCGCATCATTTCAGTGCCGGCCATCTGTGAGGTGCCCACCACCCGTTCTCCCCGTTCTACCTTCAAGCCGTAGATCGTACCATCGTTGGGGGCAACAATCGTTGTCTTTTGTAAATTATCATTGGATTCTTTCAAGGAAGCCTGCGCACTGTTGATCGCGTACTCGGCCGCTTTAATATTCTGATAGGCAGCCTCCACCTGCGCTTTGGCCACATCATAAGCCGATTTACTACTTTCAAAATCGGCATCGCTGATCACTTTCTGTGAATGCAAGGATACATTCCTTTTATAAGTGGCTTCCTCCGCGAGCAGCCGGGCATCTGCCTGTGTTTTGGAGGCCCGGGCATTGGCCAGCTGCGCCCTCGATTGATCCACGCTGGCTGCGATACGCTCCTGCTGTGATAGGTAATTTTGGGGGTTTACCTTGGCCAGCACCTGGCCTTTATGAACATAATCACCATCTTTTACAAAGAGGCCGGTGATTTCCCCCGAGATATCGGACGATATTTTAATTTCATTTTCGGGCTGTATCTTACCGTTGGCGGCTACGGTTTCAATGATCGTATGACGACCGGGCTTCACCGCTGAAACTTTTATTCCATGATCCGAATTAATCCATCCTGCCTTTTTTCCTATCATGGCAATTAGCACCAATAAAAGTACCCCACCCAAAAGCCACCAAATTATTCGTTTCATTATTCTATAGATTTTAGAGTGTGATATTAATGCCGCGATAGAAATCGATGATCTTACTTTTTAATATCAGGTCGTACTTCGATTGCTGCAGGTTCAATTCTGCGCGGGCCCTGTTATTTTTTACCGTGATATAATCGAGATAGCTGCTCAGCCCCTGGTTATAGCGGATCTCCGTATTTTTGAAACTCGCGTTTTGTGCATCGAGGCTTTTCTGCGCCGATTTATATTTCACCTTCGCAGCTTCCACATCGGTGATGGCTTGCTGGATATTTTTCAATAAGGTATTTTTTGTTTGCAGCAGGTTAAGATCCTGGTTAAGTGTATTGATCCGGGATTTCTCTATATAGCCATATACTCTAAGGTTGTTGAATATGGGAATGGCTAATCCCACAGAGATATATTTACCAAAATTCTGATTCAGCTGTTCGCTGAAACCCACCGTCCGGTAATTGCTGCGGTAATTGGGCGCAAACACAGTATCGAATGTGGTGGAAGTAATTCCAATAGGATAAACGCCCACGATGCTGGAGCCGTTATAGGCCCGGTATTTATTACTGTATAAGGTGCTTAAACCCGCGGAGAGCGTTAAGCGTGGAGATAAGGCACCCAAAGCAATTTTTTCAGAGACCAGCGCCGCTTCTCTTTTGAATTCTGCGCTCTTCACCTCTGGGCGGCTTTTAAGCGCTTCCTCATAGATGATATTTACATCATACGATTCGCTGATGGGTAGCGCGATGCCCGGACGTTTTAAAGTATAATTAGTGGTTGCCGGCAGCTCCATCAGCTGGATCAGGCTTAGCTTTGCGCTGATAATCGAATTCTGGGCCACCTGCACATTGAAGTCGTCATTGGCCTGCTGCGCATCCTGGTCCATCAACGCATTTTCTGCAAGCTTACCCGCTTTCACCAGGATCTCAATACGGTTACGCTGGCTAACGGTTAAGTCGAGCTGCGATTTTGCCATGATAAGGTTATCTTCTGCGTACATCACCTGCAGATAAGCCGCTGCCACCTGCAGCGACAAATCATTTTGCTGCGCCAGCACATCAGTGCCGGTGGCGGAATAATTTATTTTAGCCAGCTTGAGGTTATTTAATAGCTGGAAGCCATTAAATAGCGTAACGCTGCTATTCAACCCCATGGTGGTCGACTGGCTGTTATTCACGATATAGGCATTGGTCACCGGGTCTATATTCCGGCCAAAATTAAAATTCTGATTTAGGGTCGCATTTAAATTTGGAAGCATGGCTGCTTTAGTGGTAAGAACATCAATGCCTGAACCTTGCAATACCAATTCAGCTTGCTTGATGCGGAGATTATTTTTCAATGCGGTCTCAATGCATTCCTGCAATGAATACTGTTTCTGCGCATTGGCATAAATAGAACAAAGGATAAAGAAAATGATGAGGCGGATAGGTTTCATGCTCAAAAATTTTGACGCGCAAATGTAATGAATTGGTATTGTGTATTTGGTATGATGAAAAGTGTAAATAGAATATATAGGGTTATTCCGGGGTATTTCCGGACTTGATTTGCTGACGTAAATCCATTTTGTTAGTTCTCCACCTCCTAAGTTCATTTACAAAAGGAATTTAAGCGATAAAAGAGCCGTAGGCTCGCATCATTTTGTAACCATGGACTTCAGTCCGTGGATAAAGATGCGCCTCCTGATTACCAAGAGCCGTAGGCTCGGTTCATATCAATTCCTGGAAATGTCTAAATTTCATTTGCAACCTTTCTTTTCTAAGGTCAATTAAAGCTGTAAAAATATTATCGTGGACAACCATTCCCATTTATGAGATTGAAGCCTGTAGTTTCCAGATCTGAATTGCTTAAGACGGTAAAAGCAAATCTTCTAAGTACATTAATGAGCGGCTTTAACTGAAAGAAGATTTGAATGGCAGGAGGGCTATGGGGTATTTCATATAGTCACTCACAAATAGATAATGTATACAGATATATTGCGAATCAGGAAGAACATTAAGTGTTTCCTTGTCCACGGACTGAAGTCCGTGATTACAAAATGATTCGAGCCTACGGCTCTTTGTGATCTTTAAGTGTTTCCTTGTCCACGGACTGAAGTCCGTGGTTACAAAATGATTCGAGCCTAAGGCTCTTTGATACTGCATATTCAATCTATTTAGTAATTTTACTAAATCGAGGGATAATCATGGCCTTTGATTTTAAGCGAACATAAAATTCCGAAAAATCCTATACTTAGAATTTATCAATTGAACCGAGCAGAAGATGCTATCGAATAAAATTTATACGAATTGGAAGTACATAAGAGCATTAGTTGAATGCTACAAAAAATTCAATCCGATTTTCTCTTTGCGTTTTATCCAATACCCGATACGATATACCCAATACTCTCTTATCTTCGCCCTATGAATATCCTCTTATTGGGTGGTGGTGGAAGAGAGCATGCTTTTGCCTGGAAAATCCTGCAATCGCCTTTATGTGATGCCTTGTATATCGCGCCCGGAAATGCCGGAACAGCAGGCCTTGCACATAATCTTGATTTCGCGGATGATGATTTCCCCTCCGTAAAAAAAGCTTGTATTGAATATAATATCTCTATGGTTATTGTGGGCCCGGAGACACCCCTTGTTAAAGGCATCGTGGATTTTTTTAAAGGCGACCCGGAATTGAATTCGATTGCCGTTATTGGCCCGGATAGGATCGCAGCGCAGCTGGAGGGCAGCAAAGACTTCAGCAAAAAGATCATGGAAGAATGCCATATTCCTACTGCGGCTTATGCCACCTTCACCAATGAAAACTTTAATGAAGGATTAAAATATCTCCAGACCCATAGCTTGCCGGTGGTTTTAAAAGCCGATGGCCTTTCGGCCGGAAAAGGAGTGCTGATCTGTGAAACCACGGAGGATGCAATCACCGAATTTACCTCCATGTTGCGCGACCATAAATTTGGGGATGCAAGTGCCAGGGTGGTGGTGGAAGAATTTTTAAGAGGCATTGAACTCTCTGTTTTCGTGGTCACCGATGGGAAAAATTACAAATTCCTTCCATCGGCAAAGGATTATAAGCGTATCGGTGAAGGGGATACCGGATTAAACACGGGAGGAATGGGAGCCATAAGCCCTGTGCCCTTTGCCGATCAGGATTTTTTAAGCAAAGTAGAGCACCGCATCGTAGCCCCTTTATTAAAAGGATTGCAGGAGCGGGGAATAAATTACAAAGGTTTTTTATTTGTGGGGCTGATGAAGGTGGGGGATGATCCTTTTGTAATTGAATATAACTGCCGCATGGGAGATCCCGAGACAGAGGTGGTTATCCCACGCCTGCAAACAGATCTTCTTGAAATATGCCTGGCAATCGCGAATGATAAAGTGGATGAACTAAAGATTGCAGTAACCAATGAAACGGCGGCGACAGTCTTTCTTGTATCCGGGGGTTATCCGGCAGCCTTTGAAAAAAATAGAGCGATCACCGGCCTTGAAGCGGTGGAGGGGAGCCTCATTTTCCATTCAGGCACCAGGATGCTGAACGGTCATACGGTAACCAGTGGTGGGCGTGTGATGGCCATCACCTCTTTTGGAAAAAATATAAAGGAAGCGGTGGAAAGCTCATTGCTTACAGCGCGAAAAATTAATTATGAAGGTAAATATCTTCGAACCGATATTGGCAACGATCTAATCTGAAATCCCCTATGAACGCTATCAACTACCGGGCTATCGCCCGCAAGCTCCTGAATTATTTTTTAAAAGGCCTGCTCTTCATTCTGCCTATCGCAGCTTGTTTTTATTTGTTCGGCGCCTTATTTAATACCATCGACACG
>JBBRJE010000183.1:0-6543 GCA_038219845.1 Bacteroidia bacterium | reverse complement strand
ATTCCCATTCCATGCCTACCATTACATCTACAGCATCAGCTCCACCCACGCCAATAGCTACCATGCCCAGTCCGCCGGCATTCACGGTATGCGAATCAGTTCCAATCATCATCCCTCCGGGGAATGCATAATTTTCAAGGATCACCTGGTGAATGATCCCGGCTCCGGGTTTCCAAAAGCCGATACCAAATTTATTGCTTACGCTGGAAAGAAAATCGTATACTTCTTTATTTTCGTGGTTGGCCTCGATAAGGTCAGGACCCGCGCCTTCTTTGGCAATGATCAGGTGATCGCAATGCACTGTGCTCGGAACGGCTACTTTCGCTTTGCCTGCCTGCATAAACTGGAGCAAGGCCATCTGAGCCGTGGCATCCTGCATCGCCACACGATCGGGGGCAAAGTCTACATAATTTTTGCTTCTTTCAAAAGCGGTTTCCGGAAGCTTATGATACAAATGGGTGTACAATATTTTTTCTGTAAGGGTGAGAGGCGTTCCCGTTAAGGTACGCGCTGCCTTTACTCTGGAAGGATATTGCGCATACACATTTTTGATCAGATCTAAGTCGAACATGAGGTTTTAGTTTTTTGATTGGTATATCAGCAAGCGATATTAAATTTGAATGATACGATATACAAAATACCCAATACGATATTAATTTTGCGAGCGCAAAGGTACAAAAATTGAAGAAGATAAAAATAAGGAGCTGGCAAATGAAATTTAGATATTTCCAGTAATTGATATGAACCGAGCCTAGGACTCCAAGGAAATTACCTGGATTAAACTATTTACAATGGAGAGGAGCAGCGTTTTTTTTCATTATTTTTACCGCTTTATGCGAAGCTTCAGTTTCATCTTATTGCTGATTATTGTTTTGATCTCCTGTAAGAAAGGATTCAAAGGCGAGCCGGTTGTCAACCAGGCGCCAGAAACCCATTTAATCGCTGATACGATCTACCGTTCAGGATCCAACCGTTTCATTTCACAAATTAAAATCACCTGGTGGGGCGATGATCAGGATGGCTTTATCAAAGGGTATGAATTTTCATTTGATGGCTTGAGCTGGATATATACCGCACACCAGGATAGCCTGTTCACTTTAAGCTTACCGGCCGGCAGCGATACTGCAGATTTTAAATTCTATGTGCGGGCCATTGATAATCAGGATCTGCGTGATCCATCACCGGCAACACTGATCTACCCTGTTAAGAATTCACCCCCTTCATGTAGTTTTTTCATCCCTGTAGGATCAGGTTCATTCCCTTCGAAGAACACCATTAAAACCTTCCCGGCATTCAAATTTTACTGGAGCGCCTCCGATCCCGATGGGGATAATAATCTGGATCATTTCGAATTGTATCTCAACGACACCAATGCATCTCCTTATATCGTTGCTTCAACAGTAACACAGGCGGCCTTTGTTGCAAAAGACGTTTTAAGCGCAACACCAAACCTGGAAGTATATTCGGGCACCAATCAAAAACTTAGTCTGGAAATGACGGGCCTGAAATTAAATGCTAACAATATTTTGTACCTCCGGGCCGTAGATAAAGTGGGGGCGAGGTCCATTGCTGCGGCATCATACGTCTTTTATTGCAAGAAACCTATCAATAAGATCCTGGTGGTGAACGCCACCTCGCCTTATACCCCTGCAAAATTGAGCTTCTTTAAAACCGGGATGCAGAATGCAGGGATAACGATATTCGATACGCTGAATGCCTTTATCAAAAATAATAATAATTATGATGAACTCTCTCCTGATTATTTTACGCAGAATAAAGCCATGAAATTTTTCGACAAGATCGTCTGGTTCAGCGATAATGATTCCGTTTCCTTGGCTTTGGCCCAAAGAAGCCTGGGTGAATTCCTTGCCAATCACGGAAGGATTTTTATGGCAATCAATTTTTCACAATTTTTCTATGAGCAATCCGCCTTACTGGATTTTACACCGGTGAAAGAATTGATTCCCGATACCCAGGGTGTGTTCCGGATGAATAGCAATGCCCTGCTGAACCCTTTGATTAACGGCTACCCCGTATTGAAATCAACAAGCATCATCAGTTCGGCGCGGCCTTTTTTAAAAGCTATCGATAATGGTACATCCAAATTTTATGATGTGTACTCGGGTGAATTAATTGTGAGCACGCCCACAGGTCCCATTCAATGGACAGGCCCATCAATTGTATGTACGAAAAGAGCGGATGCCAATACCAATCAAACAAATTTTATTTTCATTTCCATGCCCCTGGAACGGATGAACGGGAACAATAATATTGATTCTTTGTTTAAGAAAGCGCTGGTGCAGGAGCTGGGGTTTTAGCGTATAACGTATAAGGTAAAACGAATTACGTATAACGAGAATACAATCCAAACAGGCCGCGAGAATAAGTATTTATAAATTCCCACGAACTTGGGGACAATATCTCTTAATAATTGATTCTTGTATTTTACGTAATACGTTTTACGTAATACGTTCTACGTAATACACTTACGGAAACTTCGGGAACTTACTAAAATCAGGTTTGCGTTTTTCCAGAAAGGCATTTTTGCCTTCTTTGGCTTCATCGCTCAGGTAATACAATAAGGTGGAATCCCCTGCCAATTGCTGGATCCCGGCCTGTCCGTCGAGCTCTGCGTTGAATGCAGATTTTAACATTCTTAAGGCAAGCGGACTTTTCTCCAACATTTTTCTGCACCATGCTACTGTAGTTTCTTCCAACATTTCCAAGGGAACCACTTTATTAACCAGGCCCATATCAAGGGCTTCTTTGGCATCATATTGCTCACATAAAAACCAGATCTCCCTTGCTTTTTTCTGACCTACTACACGTGCCAGATAACCAGCTCCAAAGCCACCATCAAAGCTTCCCACCATGGGGCCGGTTTGTCCGAAGCGTGCATTTTCTGCAGCAATGCTAATGTCGCAGATCACGTGAAGCACATGGCCGCCTCCAATAGCCCAGCCTGCAACCATTGCTACCACTGGTTTTGGTATGCGGCGTATTTGCATCTGTAGATCTAAAACATTTAATCGTGGCACACCATCCTTGCCGATATAACCGCCATCTCCCCGTACACTTTGATCACCTCCGCTGCAAAAAGCCTTTCCTCCTTCGCCAGTGAGAATGACTACACCAACGCGTTCATCCTGGCGGGCGAGTTCCATCGCTTCACTCATTTCTTTAACAGTAAGGGGGGTGAATGCATTATGCTTTTCAGGCCTGTTGATGCTGATCTTAGCGATCCCTTCAAAAAAATCAAATTTAATTTCTTCGTATTGCTTTATGGTTTCCCAAGGGTATTTTAAATGCATATATGGTCTATAAATTACGGCAAATTTAAAGCTTTCTTAATACAGAAACCACAAAGGCCACAAAGAGAAATACACACAAAGAATACAAGAGAATACAAAAAGGCAATTTATTAAACCGGGTGAAACATTGCACCTTCATTGAAGCTACGGCATAAGCGTTGTGTGTGTTTCTTTGTGAGACGCTATGGTTAATTTTTTTTATTTCTTCAAGCCAATCTCTCTCAAGCGTTGATCCAAAAATTCTCCTGCAGTGCAATCTTCATATGCTTTTGGATGTTCGTCATCGATGCAATCGGGCAAGCAGGCCAGGCTCATATTGCTGCGTGGATGCATGAAGAACGGAATGCTATAGCGCGAGGTATTCCATAATTCTTTTGGTGGGTTCACAACGCGATGGGTAGTGGATTTAAGCTTGTTATTGGTGAGGCGTTCCAGCATATCACCAACATTACATACCAATTGTTCGGGGAGCGCTGTAACCTGGATCCATTCCTTGTTCTTATTAAGCACTTCCAGCCCGTCGGCGCTGGCGCCCATTAATAAGGTGATCAGGTTTATATCTTCATGCTCTGCAGCACGTACAGCATTCTTGGGCTCACCGATAATAGGCCCGTAATGAATGGGCCGCAGAATGCTTTGCCCGAATTCAACCTTATCATCAAAATAATATTCATCCAGACCAAGATATAAGGCGATAGCACGCAATAGATAGATCCCTGTTTTTTCAAGCTGTCGATACGACTCGACACCGGCAATATTAAATTCAGGCACTTCTGCTATTAAAATATTTTCCGGGTATTCACTTTTATCCACATCCGCTTCGTCTGGCAGTTCCTGTCCGAAATGCCAGAATTCCTTGAGGTCGCCTTCGGTTTTGCCTTTGGCATGCTCTTTCCCAAAGGAAGTATAGCCACGTTGTCCGTGGATGCCTTCGATCTCATATTTTAATTTCGTTTCCGGGGAGAGCTGGAAGAATTTCTTAGCGCTTTCATAAAGCTTGTCCGTAAGCTCATCGCTTAATAAATGCCCTTTCACGGCTACAAACCCAATGGTTTCAAAAGCCTTACCCAATTCCTGAACAAATTGTTTTTTCTCTTGGGCATCACCCTGAATGAATAAGTTAAGGTCGACGCTGGGGATAGATTGCTTGTAAACGCTCATGGGTATGATGGTATGGGAGTGATTTTCTCCTATGTGACAAAATTAGATATTTTTTCTGCAAACAGATTGTGAAAATCTATTTTGCAAAGATTGACGGGCTAAAAAATATCTTTGCTCCATAATTAAGATATGATTAATAAACAATACGAACAACTTTTGCAGCATGTGATGCAACACGGCACATTCAAAGAAGACCGGACAGGAACCGGCACAAAAAGTATTTTCGGACACCAGCTGCGTTATGATCTGAACGAAAGCTTCCCTCTTATCACCACCAAAAAGGTACATTTGAAAAGCATTATCTATGAATTATTATGGTTCCTGAAAGGGGAAACCAATACCAGTTACCTGAAGGAAAATGGCGTCTCGATCTGGGATGAATGGGCAGATGAAAACGGGAACCTGGGTCCTGTCTATGGCTATCAATGGCGCAGCTGGCATGCAGCCAATGGTAAGGTAATCGACCAGATCACAGAAGTGATCAGCCAGCTGAAGAATAATCCCGACAGCCGGCGCATGATCGTGAGCGCCTGGAATGTAGGAGAGCTGAGTGAGATGGCTTTGATGCCTTGCCATGTGATGTTCCAGTTCTATGTGGCTGATGGAAAATTATCCTGCCAGCTTTACCAGCGCAGTGCTGATCTCTTTTTGGGAGTGCCTTTTAATATCGCTTCCTACGCCTTGCTTACCCTTATGATGGCACAAGTTTGCGGCTATGCGCCCGGTGATTTTGTGCATACATTTGGCGATGCACATATTTATAAAAATCATTTCGACCAGGTAGAATTATTATTAAGCCGGGAGATAAGAGAATTTCCTCAAATGAAACTCAATAGTGAGGTCAATGATATTTTTAATTTTGAATTTAAGGATTTTGAATTGCAGAATTACAATCCGCACCCTGCAATAAAGGCTCCGGTGGCAATTTGAGGTTGAGCCTCAACCTCAACCTCAACCTTTACCTCTGTCAACTTTCTGTTTGCCTGCAATTTTTCATCTTAATTCTCCGTTCAATCAAAATTAATTTGGAAGTATCATAATATTTTCATTTAATTTGCAATGTACTTTGTAATAAAGAGTACTATATAATTTGACCCCTTCCGCTTCTTACGCTTTAAATAATTTTTTAAATATGAATTATAAATCTTTAAAATCGCCATTGAATATTATCCTCCTGGTATTGTTTTTGGTATTCAATATCACCTGCTTTATGGCAGTAGACAGAAATTCTCATTCAGCTACAGATACCTTGTATCCTATGTTTTTATTTTTTACATGCAGCGCATTTTGGGTAGATAAATTCTGGCAAAGGAATGTTCAATAAATATTTAAATCTCTTCAAATCATTATTTATCCTGACCATTAAAATATGGTTAAGCATCATCGGATTGTTCCTGATTCTGGAAATGAACAGGGGCGGGCTTTCCGACCTGATTTTTTTTAATCCCATCATCAATTTATTTCTGCTGCTGTTTGTCACCAGCCCGATTGCTTTTCTATTGGGCCTGCTATTGTTTTTCGTAAAGCGGGTGATGATAAATTTCCCCGCTTCGTTCCAATTTATTTTTATTCTCGCAATCGCTTTTTTATCCCTCTTCGTCATAGGGTTTTATATGGTGGATCATTATCGGGAAATGTTTTATTCTATACTTATTGCTGTCCCTGCCGTCCTTATCTTTTTTATCCGGGAGATATCAAATCCAAATCAATTCTCCCGTTCGGATCACTTTCAAAACCCCTACTCTATGTAAAAAATTTACGAAGCTCTAATTCGCTTTTTAATATGTTTTCAAAATTCCTAAGTAATAATCGCAGTAATATTTTATTGCTCCTGGCGCTTTTTGTTTATAACAATTTGTTTTTTGGAGAACGATTTGGGTTAAACATTTTCTTATTCACATTCTTGCTTTTTATTTTTCAATTCCTCCTTTTCCGGGAGCGGTTCAAAAGCTCAAATGTACTCATTGGCGTGGGTCTCACCGTGTTTACCGCAGCCATGATTGTTTGGCATAATAGCTTGCTCAGCAAATGGATGTTTTTTATTTCTTATGCGGTCACCCTGGGTTTTATC
>JBBRJE010000182.1:0-6553 GCA_038219845.1 Bacteroidia bacterium | reverse complement strand
AAGGGGTGCAAAGGCAGGGACAGCGCCTCCATAGAAAGTATTATCCATAGCTAAAGCTAGTTCCGGCTGGTAGAAATATTTTCCGAAAACTTTTAAGCTATCCAGATCCATATATGGAGTCATAGCGTTATATTTATCTTTCATTCCGATAGGGATAAGAGCCTCATTGGATAAAGGCATTCCAATGCGTGATACCTGTACCCAATTGCCAGCATATGATTCAGTGCCATTAACATTTAAGGTTCTTATTTGCTGACGGCTTGCACAGGCCCAAACACCAATAATAAAATTGTCATCAAGGATATTGGTTGCTGCTGTTACGGGCAATCCACTTTTTTGCAAGGTGGATATATCAACCTGGATAGCTATAGTGCTCACATTCTTACAAGATACCCCATCCCGTGGAGTACCATTCTGCCGGGGCATATCACCCAAATCAAAAACTCCTCCCAAATCAACAAAGAAGGGGTCATCGCTTGATCCGCAGAATACCTTTTCACCAGTGGTAGATGTTGTAATAGCATTATTGAACAGCGTAGCATAAGTTGTATTAAGACCTGCAGCACCTTCTATAGAACGTTGTCCGATATAATTTGGAGGAACGAAACCATTGCTTATAATCGTAGTGAAAGCTATACCTCCGTTAGTGCTTCTTTCAAGCTTGTAAGTCATCTTAGCATTCTGCTTTCCCAAACGGATATTAAAGAAAGTTGTAGGATCTTCGTTTGTTTTAGTGAATGTAAAGCGATAGATGATATCATCGCCGGATGTAGCAGTATTATTATCAATATGCACTTCGTAACGGATATTTTCACCGAAATTATAATAATTAGGTCCACTGTTAGGCATTTGTAAAGGTACATAACAGGCGATGAGGGTAATTTTATTAGGATCATCCGGGCTACGGAATGCATAAAGGTCCGTATTGTCGGCCAAAGGATCGTTCGCAATCAGCGGCGCATCGCGGTGGCTTGATGCAAAGAGTGATGCACTGCTCGTAATGAAGAGAACAAGCATACACCATAATTTATATATTTTACTATTCATGATTATATATTTTAAAATTTTATATTATTAAATTATTGTTTGATTAGTTAACTGATGTACCTCTCCAAGGTGTTTGTACGTAAGGGAAATTGGCTTTGAAAGTAGTATCGTTTTTTTCTACACCTGTAGAATATTGCAATACATTTTTCAAATAATTAGTTACCGGTGTGGTTGCCGATCCTGCCTGATAATCATCATACCATAAGCCAAGAGCTGCCAATACAACACCTCCAACAGCCTGGAGTTCAATACGTGTAACATCATCCTCGAGCCTTCTTCCATTAGGGAAGCCATCCATATTCGGGATACTTTGCATGCTCGTGTTGGTATTGTATGCAGGATCTGTTAAACCAAGCACTGCTGCGGAAAGTAAGCCTTCACTACTGAATTTCGGATCATTTCGCGGAGTAACAGGTACAGCCATATTCAATCTCAACATATCGCCGCCATTAGGAAGGAAATTATTCACAAATGGTTTACCGGCACCTAACGGGTTTCCATTTTTTCCGGTAGCCAATTGATAAGGTGCCAGATTGGGAACACCGGTTAAAAATATGGGCCATAAATCCACAGAACGAGGTTTCCCGTTTCCTGGTAATAATAATGCACCATACTTGGCATCATCTAATGCAGTGCCAGATAAAGCAGCACTACCTTTCAGGCCTTGCAAACCATTTTTGCCATTTCGGAAATCATAAGAACCCAAAGATTTGCTTTGAATTCGCAATGCTTTAAAAGCGGGCACTGCACCTCCATATTGGCTGTCGTCCATGTAAAGTGCCAGTTCTGGATTATAGAAATAGTTTCCATAAACACCATTGCTGTCTAAATCCATATAGGGAGTCATGGCGTTCCATTTGTCTTTAGATCCCACAGGATTTATTACTTCATTGGTTAATGGCATTCCCAAACGTGATACCTGTACCCAGTTTCCACCGTCATTAGGCTTGCTGCCGCTGGTATTGAGTGTGCGTGTAGCTCTCCTGCTTGCAGATGCCCAGATACCGATAACAAAATCAGGATCTAAAATATTAACTGCTGAACTCACTGACTTACCCGTTTTTTGTAATAAGCTGATAGGGATTTGAAGCACGATGCTATGCGTATTGTATTTTGCAAGTCCATCACGTACTTTAGAATTTTGACGGGGTGCATCACCTAAGTCGAAAATACCTCCCAGGTCAACGAAGAAAGGATCATCACTCGATCCGCAGAATATTTTTTCACCTGAACCTGCGGTATTGATTGCCCCGGTAATAAGCGCATTGTAATTGGCTGCACCCAAGCCTCCACCACCTTCTATGGAACGAGGTCCGATATTCGGAGGAGGCACTGTTCCACCATAGATGAGCGTGGTGAATGTTAACCCACCATCTATGCTGCGTTGGCAGTCATAGGTGGTTTTAAGGTTCTGTTTCCCCGACCTGATATTGAAGAATGTTGTGGGATCCTCGTTTACTTGTTGAAAAATAAAACGGTAGATAATCTCATCACCTTTTTTTGTCACATCATTATCAATATGAATTTCATAACGGATGTTTTCGCCGAAACTATAGTAGTTGGGACCTCCGAAGGGAAGTTCAGCCGGAATGTAATTGGCGATGATGGTGATGGTGTTTGGATTATCCGGACTTCGGAATGCATAAAGGTCAGTGTTGTCAGCTAACGGATCGTTACTGATTAAAGGAGCTTCCCTATGGCTGGAGGCCAGGAGCGAAGTAGTTGCTGCAAAGAATAGTACAGCCACAAATAAAACTTTTCGTAAAAGCTTAATGGATAAATTTCTTGTCATGATATATGTATGTTAGATTTATAATTAACAAAGACAATTACGCATGACCTGACTTTTTGGTTTTGAAATTTTTAACAAAAAAACTACGACCACTGTGCATAAGCCATCAAAGTCAATGACTGTAAGTCTTCCAGGTTCTACCCCGGCGGATAAATATTTTCGGGCTAAAATAAACCGCTTAATAAAATCCAAAAATTATGTAAGATTAAACCATGGAATTGCAAGTGTTTAGTGATGTATTATCATGGGATTAACGGATAAAGCTGAAAATAAAATACTTTTGTGAAATATGAGCAAAGCCCTGCGCACTAAAAATATTATCCATTGGTTTGAAACGAATTTTAAAATCGCAGAAACGGAACTGATTTATGATAATCCATTTCAGTTACTTGTGGCGGTTATTCTTTCTGCTCAATGTACCGACAAGCGTGTTAATTTGACTACTCCCGCATTATACCGGCAGTTTCCGAACCCGGCTCGTCTGGCGGAGGCGGAGATCCCTGAGGTATTTGAATATATCAGAAGCATCAGCTACCCAAATAATAAGGCCAAGCATCTGGTAGGCATGGCCCGAAAATTAATTACCGATTATCAGGGGGAGATACCGGAAACGATGGAACAACTTCTAACCTTGCCCGGCGTGGGGCGCAAAACAGCGAATGTTATTTTATCAGTGATCTATAATAAACCAGCCATGGCCGTTGACACACATGTATTCAGGGTCTCAAGAAGGCTGGGGATCGTAACGCAAACAGCACTTACGCCATTGGCTGTAGAGCAGCAGCTTTATAAAAATATTCCCGAAGCGTTGGTTCCACAGGCGCACCACTGGCTGATTTTACATGGGAGATATATTTGCCTGGCACGGTCGCCCAAATGCACAGAATGCGGACTAAAAGAATGGTGCAGGTATTACGAGATAAACGGAATACCGGATATTAAAAAAGGTTGAAATAAAAACCGTATAAGAATAATATTTAATTTATTTTTAAATCCGTTTTAGTAATAGAAATTTATGTTAGCCCCAGGTAAAATATTTCATATTTATAATCATGGCAATGGCAATGATAATTTATTCAGACAGGAAAAGAATTACGATTTCTTCCTTCAGAAGTATGAACAACATATTGTACCAATAGCGGATACACATGCTTATTGCTTAATGCCAAATCATTTTCACTTGTTGGTTGAAATCAGGGAAGAAGAGCAAATATGGAATATCATAAATAATAAAACAAGTTCCTATCGCAAGAAGGCGGAGGAGTTTGTCTCGCAGCAGTTCTCTAATTTATTTAATTCATATACAAAATCCTATAATAAGGTTTATGCAAGACGAGGTTCTTTATTTCTGCAGAATTATAAACACACCCCTGTAAACACAGATTCACACTTTCTAACGGAGCTTTGCTATATTCATCTTAATCCGGTTAAACACCATTTCACCGATGATTCCTTTTATTGGAAATGGACTTCCTTCCAATTCCATTATTCCGATTATAAACCAGGATGGTTAAAATCAGATAAAATCAAAGAGCTCCTTGATACCAAAGAGAAATATTTAAAATTTCATGAGGACAGGAGGATACAACTTATTAAACCATGATGGTTTTGCGTTATAATTATTCGTAGCCGTTGATTCGAAACCTTCAAGGTTTAGCGTTAAAAATATTCGTAACCGTTGATTCGGAAACCTTCAAGGTTTTGTATGGAATATTCGTTACTTCTCGAATGAAAAAACCTTGAAGGTTTGGAGTTATAATTATTCGTAGCCGTTGATCCTAAAAAATAATTTCTAGAACATCTGCTTGCCACCTTTCTTGGATTTCTTACCACCGTTATTTGGCAATTGGTTCTTCAGGAAATTTTCATCTAAGGTGTATCGAAGTGATATACCTCCCTTGGAGATGGTGGTCGGAAATTGATTGGATACATGAGGCTTGGTGAGGGTCATCTCGAAAAATAATTTCATGCTCAAATTCTGGTTGAGCATATAATCAATATTTGGACGTATCGCTATCACCCTGCTGCCGCTGGCAGCCTGGTCGGCGCCTACATCCATCTTACGTACGATAACCAGATTATCACGGAGACTCACATCGAGCTTGAAATTGATATCATTTTCAAGGTATGGACGCTTGCCGTTTCGCAGGCGGAAAGGCAGGTAGAGCTCGCTCGTACGGTATCCGAAGCTGAACGTGAATTCATGACTCTTGCTCTCCGATAATGATTTACCGGAAATCTGCATCCCTAACGTGCGCTCCTGGTTATAACGTGCACCGATAGTCATGCTGTTTTTCATTGTCACATCAATCCCCGCTAATGGACTGAATCGCTCATTGAGCGTGATGCTACGTATAATGAGATCAGGAATGAAGTCATGGGTGGAATCAATGCCCTGCACGAAGCTGGAGGCATACTGCGTCACATAGGTACACGAATAACTATGGGATAAGGTGATGCCGCTGAAATATTTCTGCACCGGCTTTAATTTGGATAAGCCGTTATAATTCACCCTCCAGTTCGGTAAAGGGATTTTTGGAAATCTTTCCAGCGAGAATGAGCTGGCATTCTTACCGCGGTAAGCCGACAGGAAAGCGAGCAGCACCACATCCTGCGATTGCCTGCTGAACCCCTTGGGGTATTTCGTGGCAGTATCTACGCCAGTAGCCCTTCCATCTGCGCTTTGAAGCCGTTGTGCGATGGTATAGCGATTGTCTTCAAACTGCCTGAATACGGGAGATACATTGGTGCTATTGGTCACAATATCTTTTTTGAATGCGGAGCCAATCATGATATAAGTGGTGCTGTAGGTTCCTCCCTGCAAAGGATTCTGCACCCTGTAATCATTGAACTGTCCTACTGTATCAAACTTAAATATACCGCTTTCATTCAATGCAAGCTGGCGGCTGAAGGAGATATCGATCCTGAAATCGGTGAGCGGCTCCATGCTGATTCGCCCGTCGAATTTAGTTAAGTGGTTGATGGTGTAAGGCGTATTTAATTCCGACTTATTGCTGATCCAGCCTTTACGTGAAGCTGAATAAAGATAATTTGTATCGATCTGTCTGCCCAGGATAAAATCCCATCCCGGAGCATTGCGGTCGAAATCCTCACCGAAATATTTTGGTGTAGGCATAAACCCGGGAACACCACTGCCTTCATTAATTGTATAATTGAAATTCGCATTCTTCACCCCGGTAACAATTTTCACCAATGCACGCAGGGCTATGGGGTATGATTTAGATTCATCGGCCTTTGGTTCCGGCTTCTTTTTGGCTGGCTCCACTTTCTTCTTAGGGGCAGGCTTTCCTTTCCCTTTCCCTTTTGTCTTCGACTTCTCATTGGCCTGGTTTTCCTCTTCTCGGGCCGCATTGTTTTTTGCATTTACTGCCGCACTTTGTTCATTAATCTTCTTTAAAAATTTCCACTTATTATATAATTGGGTGAAATTTAACTGCGACTGAATCTGGGTGTTCTTAGCATTTTGAACCTGGTTTCCCAGGCTGTCCTTCAATAATGCCAGTGGTGCTCCTGTCCAATCGTAGCTGATCGTATAATTGATATTGGAAGTGATCCAGTCGGTGAGCGGAAATTTGTTGAATGGCAGCTGGTAGTTCAGACCAATATTCTGATTGAACTTACGCACCTCACCGCCTTTGAAAAAGTTTTGTTTAATGATGTCGCGTTGGTCCTTGGTTTCGATGGCGCCAAAGG
>JBBRJE010000181.1:0-6563 GCA_038219845.1 Bacteroidia bacterium | reverse complement strand
GCCTTTTGGTGTACACCCGCATCCTACAATTCCCAATGTGCAAACGGAGAATAACGGAGTGGATATCGCTACAAGTGAAGGCGCTGTGGCCAAATCAATTTTTAAAGGAGAGGTAAGGGCTATCTTTCCGGTACCCGGCATGGGCACGGCCGTTCTGGTGAGCCATGGGAATTATTACTCGGTATATTGCAAATTGAAATCAGTGAACGTAAGCGTCGGCTCACAGGTAGTTGTGGGTTCGCCTATTGGTTTGATCATGAAAAATGACGATGATGAAAAAACGGAATTACATCTCGAGATATGGAAAAATACGGAGAAGCAGAATCCGGAAGCATGGCTGAGGTGATTGAATTTTAAATACTTTGAGGGGAGCTTCCTGGTTTTACCTCATAATCTCCAAGATCTCCAGCTTCAATTTTCCTGCAGGTACCTCCACCTCAAATTTATCGCCTACCTTCTTACCCATCAAAGCTGATCCGATGGGCGATTTCATGGATATCTTTCCTTCCTTAAAATCCGCTTCACTTTCCGAAACGATTTTGAATACCTGCTCCTTCTTGAGCTTATGATTCATGAACCTAACCCTGCTTAACACTGTCACCGCGCTCAAATCCAGATCCCGCTCATCCACCACCCTGGCATTGGCGATAATATTCTGGATACGTATAATCCTTGTTTCATTATGCGACATGGCTTCCTTCGCGGCTTCATATTCTGCATTCTCTGATAAATCTCCTTTATCTCGGGCTTCTGCAAGCGCCTGCTTAATTATCTCGCGCTCCACCGACTTCAGTTGTTTCAATTCGGTTTTAATCTTATCCAAACCTTCCTGTGTGAAATATTGTAATTCTGACATACCAGATTATTTTTTTTATTAACGTAAGGGCAAAAAAGAAACGTCCCGGCCAGGAAGGCAGGAACGTTTATGCTATGATGCAAAAATACTTTATTTTTTGAAAGTCTACTATTTTAATTTTTTGACTCGCCCAGGTCCACCCTGATGCCAATGCTATGCGTTGCACCTAAGAAGCGGCTATCGCGATAGGAATAATCAAAAGCCAGTAAATTATCGTTGCTTCCCTTTTTCAAAGGGATATAGATGCTAGCGCCGGCAGCGATACCGCTAAAAGCATTAATTCGCAGCTCCTTATCAAAAATATTTTTCTCATACTGATACCCGGCACGAATGGCAAAAATCTTTTTGAACCCATATTCAAACCCTAAGCCAAACTGGTTATTTGCATAGGCATTGGAGGTGAAGTTAAACGCCACCGTAAGTCGGTTATTATAGAGGGCATTAGTGGTATTGGTATCTCCATCCAATCTGATATCATAGGATAAGCCGATATGTAATTGCGTAGGCAGCTGGAAGGGCGCCGACCGAACCTGCATGGTGCGTTGAACGCCGTCGGCATCTGTGATCTGGTAGGACAGTCCGTCACCGGAAAACACCCCATTCACTCCTACATTACGCAAGGATATACCGAGGTGGATATCCCGTCCTTTCAGTTCATTGGTTCTTGCCCTTTCTTTGGGGGATTTGGCCGCATACTGAACCCCTGCATCCATGCATGCTGCGCGTGCTTTCACATCGCTGGCCCCCGCCTCTGAGATTCCCCGGAATACCAGACCACAGGTTACCGCATCAGAAAATTTATGGGCATAGCCGATGGCTACATTACTGAACCGTGGGGAAAATGTTCCGATTCCCCCATCAGGATTATTCACATCTGTACGTTCGATATTCCCAAAGTTCATTGAGAAAACAGACAAGCCGATATAGGAGCCGTGGCCAATATTCTGAGCCAGCGCAAAAGCGTTAATCTTGATACCGGCCAACTTCAGGTAGTCTACATAGGAAAACCCCACGTTGGTGCTGTTAATACTCGACAAGCCGGCAATATTTAAATTGAACGCCTCTACCCCTCTCACATTGGAAGAGTTTACGCTATTCCATCCACTGCTAAGCGCCCATGGATTAATGGTTAGCTCCGTCGCTCCTGCTGTTCCGGTTCGGGCGGGGTTGCCTGCCCAAGTCAGGGCGGCGATACTCAGGGCCGTAATGCTTAATATAATTCGTTTCATTTTACTTTTTTTAATTATATAATACTATTATTTCTTTCTGTCTAGAAGGAATTTAAATCTACCGGGCGCATAACACCCATCCATTTCAATACTTTAACTCCCAGCTCACCGCAGTCAATATGTACGATATACATTCCACTGGCAATAGGCACATTACTATTATTATTAAGGTCCCAGCGGGCCTCTACGAGGTTATCATCCTTCTTAATGGTGCGAACAAGGTTACCGTTGAGGGTATAAATCCGGATGGTACATTTTGGAGGAAGGTTGGTGAATTTAACATAGGTGGCAATCTGGTCACCTTCATAATCGTGGGAAGGTGAATAGCCATAATAAGGATTGGGTACTACATTAATCTTTTCCACTCCTTTAACGGCCGCTTCTTTTGTATATTGGGTAGCAATATTTTTGGTATCAAACTCATAGTGCGGGGATGAGTTATTGCTGGTCACCGAAGTTTTATAACGCTGGTAAGGCTTTGTTACCCGGTAACGTATACGCACTTCGTTTGGAATGATCCCGTCTTTAACCGATTTAAGATTAAAACGCGGAGTAAGGTAAGGCATCATCACGTACATGCAAGAGCGGTAAACTTTAACCTGGTCGGCGCTAACGCCTGTAGAAAGATAGGCGGCTATATTCTGGCATTGATCGTAGCCACCGAGCTTGAATGCGCTGGAGCCGGTACCTACTGAATCGTCTGTGAAAATATATATATAATGCTTTCCACCAACAAGAGGATAATCGTCGACAGGTGAGAATACATTTGAGGTAGGATTCCACATCATATCTGCGCCATGCTCTCCAGGTAAATGGGAGTCTTCACCAAATGCGATATTGAGGCGCTGCCCTGTTTCGATATTAATGGCATAGCCGGGAAACCATCCCTTGCCTGTACCCGATCCATCAGATACACCGTCTTTATCAACGGAAGGTGATTTACGGAGATTTAATTTCTGTGCTCCGCCAATCGCATCTGCGGTTACCTCTGCCTCTTCCAGCACAACCGAACGGGTCCATTTGGATTTATCAGGCGTAAATACAAGGTCGATGCTGGAGAGATTCTCCATCCTGTTGGAATTAGTGGCTGTGATATTATTCCATGCCGGACCGAAAGTATTGCCTTTAGTGGAGGAATAAGGTGCATAGGCGCACAAGCGGTATGGTGCGAAAGTGCGGTCGAGTGCTTTCTCATATACCTCCTGGGGGTCAACCATATCCACCGAACCATTGAAATCAGTATAATAATCATGCAAGTAAGGATCAAATTTAGCAGGGTCGCTTTTAATTGTATTCTCGCCTACCTTACCCGAACGGATCCAGTTAAGAATTCCTACATAGTTGATATCCACATCTGGCAGGCCTGAGAGCCATTGCTGGTTAATATCCGACCAGTCGTAGGAAGCTTCGATAAAACCGTTATTCACCGCCTCATCGATATTAAATTTCCAGCTGCCCGGATTGCTTGCCTGTTTTATCGATACGCTGATACCCCATTTAGCAATGATCTGTTCGGCTCCCATTGAAATATCCCCATCACTTTTTATTGTATCGCCGGTCGACTGGCGTACTATCTTCCATTTATTATTCAGCCATAAGGAATCGCCTTTTACTTTACTCATCTGGGAATAAGATCCCGTAAGGAAAATTTCAAATTTATCATTAGGCACCTTCAACGGATCTATTACCTTGATGCGGATGGGGGTGGAACCACCTTTATATACAGGAAATTCTGATCCTCCTTTTAATAATATTTCATCCACAGTTTCTTTGGTAAGCTCCAGCGAATTGCCTCCGTTGCCTCTTCCTTCCAATCGTTTCATAATAGGGCCATCGCCATATTTGGCAATCGAATCATTATCTATCCCATTATTTATGCTCCATACTTTGTGTGGAGAAGCAGTTACCACCCTTGTGTTCAACCTGCCGGCCAGGTATTGTTCAGGGTCATTCTGGTCGTTGGTGGCATTGGCGTACGAGATGATCAGGTAGGTATAAGTTTTATAATTAATAAGCGCATTATTTCCTTTAGCAAAAGCATCTGTTTTGATCTGGAAGGAATGACGTATACCTTTATTTTCTCCATCTACTTTTAAGATCTTCACGAAATCGGCTACCGAAGGATCGAATACTTTATTCACCAGTTGATTAACATTATCCTTTAAATCCACCTGGTAAATTAAGCGGGCCCTGTCGGGGTTAGCCAGCTCTCCGGAGGTAACTGATGCATCTTTCAGCTGGTATATCTGGTATCCCTGGAATTTATAAATGATATTATTCCCTGCCGCGCCTTTAACAATTGCTGTATACTTCTCTATTTTCTGAGTAGCATATTTAGAGGCGGTATCAGCAGATAAATTAATGATCAACTGCTGATCCAATTCCTGTATTGAGTATTCGGGTGAGGAAGGGCCATCGGTGATTTCAAAATTATTGTTGAAGAGCTTCTGAGCTTTATCATCTGCCTGCTTTAATAGTTCAATAGAACCGGTAGCGCCACCTGAAGAGGCTTTGGCCCATACTACACCTACAGTTACTTCATTACGTGCCCCGGGTAATAATTTAAAAGGACCCGCACTTTGTAAGAAACGTCTATCTGCTGGTTGGTTACCTGCTATCTTCTCCGTCCAGTTCGGGCGTCCTGCAGGATCGGTGGTGCCCGGGAACATATAGCTGCAGGTATCTGTTCCTGTTCTGCCATTACCACCATAGGTCATGGCTACATTATTTTTCCATATTCCTTTCAAATAATTATAATAATGTTGTGCTGTTTGTGGATTGCCGTATAATGAGAAATCGTTATCGTAATAAACAAACTTACCCATTGGGAGCGGGTTTCCATTCTCATCTTTAGGGCCCTTGAAAAAATCCACACCCACGGTGGGGGGGTTTAGTCCGTATCCGAGAATGCCATCATCATCATCATCACCATTATAACAAATGCCCAGGCTCCTTCCTACATCGCAGCCTACATAATCGTCTGCATAATTTCCCAAATCAGGGTCAACCCATTGACCAAAATAACATTTATCGAGGTAATCGCTGCCACGGTTGATAATCTCCGTGCGGTAAAAGGTCATATTATTTATCTCGTCATTGGTTTTGAATGCAAATGCCATGGTATGCAATTCGAGTCCGATTGGTAAAGCATCAGTTTCGGTATGCACATTTCCTTTATCATTATATACCCACCACAAGGCCATGTCACCAAGGATATCGGGGTAATCAGTACCTGCCTCATAATCAAGAGAGCCCCCTACATTAACATAAGGCGCCAGGAAATGCGATGTGGTGCCTGATCCAAAATTAGGATGATTGCCGGGCCATGTGGTCATATCCGTTGTTACAATCTGTTTGTTGGGATTGAGGAAATCTTCGATATCTGTGCGTGTTACTTTCCATACTTTATCAAATTCCGAACATTGGTTAGCAGTAATAGAAGCAAAAGTATCAATAGGGCCTGCAAAGAAGTCGACACCACTCTGGCGGTAGGTATTGGCTGCAATTTTAAGGTTATTGCTCCCGTCTAATCCACCGATCCAGAGCGATCCTGCAAATATTGAATTTAGTCTGCGTGAGGTAAGATCCTTTACATCAACCTTAGGGATCTCATATTTGGCGCTGTTTAAATCCCACCACATATCACCACCGTTGAGGATCATACAACGCACTGCATTCACATCGAGGAAAACTTTGGCTGTTGGATGTGAGCAACCTGCGGAGGTTTTCATTAATCCGGTTTGTGAATTGTCCGTTGATTGTCTGACACCCCTGATCTCGCGTGCCTGAAGTGCGCTTGCTATGCTGATGGCAGCAAAAAGGGCAAGTAATTTAATTTTATTGAGTTTCATAACGACACTTTTTTTAATGATTTTATACCTGTTTTTATATTAGTCTTTGATACTATTAAATATGATACGTATACCCAGACGTGCCTGGCGTGGCAGGGCATAAAGACCCGGGTTATTAATTCTTGTCTGGTATTGGTCTATATATGCCTGGCGGTTGATCTGGTTCTGGGCACTACGAATTCCATCCGAAGAGGTAAGGTATCCGTCATCTGTTGACAAGCCGGTATTGGTATAAACACCCAATACATTTCTGGTGTTCAGCACATTATTAACTGCTATATAAACATTGATCGGAGTTCTTTTCTTAATGTCTTTCTTGTTTGTATATTTCCAGATAAAGCTTTTATCCATTGTCAGATCACAATATACCTGACCTGGCAGGCGCTGGCCATTAATCGAGCCCTGTATAGGGTTACGAGATACGGAGCCTCCGATGATCTGTGAAACATTTTTATTGGCAGTAGCTGTATAAGGCGCCCCTGAGAAGCCCTGGAATTGAATATTCAATCCGAAATTCTCTAAAATATTACGATCCTTGCCACGGATTTTCATTACCGGCCCGTCATAAGGATTCTCTTTGTCGGTGGTGAAGCGGTAATCCACCCCTATTTTAAAGGTGTGGCGGAA
>JBBRJE010000180.1:0-6570 GCA_038219845.1 Bacteroidia bacterium | reverse complement strand
TGAAAAATATCTTGAACGGAATGGGCTGCGATGAGAGAAAAATAAAAGTAAATTTTCTTGGCGCTGATCTTTCTGAAATAAATTTTATGCCAAGACAGGAAAGTCCGGTATTGAATGTCCTGATCGCTTGCGCCACTGCGGAGCGCAAAGGAATAATCTATTCTTTAAAGGCAATCAATAAAGCCATCAATGAGTTTCATATTCCTATTCATATCCATTGGGTTGGGGGCAGGAATTCCGATTATTCAGCCTATATAGAATACGAAAATCTGCTTAACAACTATATCTCCGGAACAAATTTAAAAAAGCATATCACCTTTCATGGTTTCCTGCCACCCTCTGAATTACAGCAGGTGGCGAATTTATGTCAGGTTTCCATGCATCCGAGCGTATGGGCAAAGGATGGCGATTGTGAAGGAGGCTATCCTGTGGTGCTGGTGGAGCTTATGGCTATGGGATTGCCAGTGATAAGCACCAGCCATTGTGATATACCGGAGCTGGTAAATAATGAAAATGGATATTTATGCGCTGAAAAGGATATTGATTTTTTGATCGCGGCACTGGCAGATACATGGGAAACGAAATCTTATATCAGCAAATCCTATTTAGCAAGAAAAACGGTGGAAGAGAAATTCAACTGTGTTGAATTGGGAACGCAGTTAACGGATCTCATCTTGAATTACTGATGAATAACAGTCCAAACTTATTCGGGAGCATGAAGCAGGATCACACTGGTACACAGAGGAAAAACGATGGCGCTGTCCTGTTTGTATCCCCTGCGTAATAGCATCCGCAAAACGCCGTCGTTAGTGCTGTCTACCCGTGCATTTTCATCGCAATAATATACAATATCATTTCCCTTAATATGGTTTAAAACAAGCACAAGGCTATCACTTCCCCATACGCGGTATACCTGTTTTTTTCGAAGTTCTTCATTATAATTATTTCCCGATTGGAATAATTTCCTGTCATAATAATAGCTGAAACCCAGGTCGGCCCATAAGGGCTGTACTAGGATCACTGTATTGGGTTTGGCTTGCTGAAAATTTTTCGCTGCAAGGGCTGCTCCGCGCCATTCCCGCAGCATATAATCTGTATTAAAGCGATGGAAATTTTGGTAGCTCAGGCGGAGCAGGTAAATGAAAATCAAGGGTACAAGCAATTTTGCCAGTGGCTTATAAAAGGTAGCGATGCTTACCGCTGAAAATAAAAATAATGGAAGGGTTGCATACAGGTAATACCTGTCGATGAATAAGGGATAAGTATTCCCGTAGTACCATGTGATACCTAAAGGGATGGCAAAAAGAAAAAACAAGAGCACGAAAAAATAGGTGTTCCGATATTCAATCCGCTTCCGGTAAACACATACCACCAAATAAATGATCAGCCCAATCATCAGGATCATATAGGCCGCATTGAATACCTCCAGGCCATTAATTAAATTCATGATCACGTTCTTCCAGATCCCCGGATAAGGGGGCTTAAAATCGAAGGACTCAACGAAACCGGAAGCTCTTACAAGGAATACAAATAACAAAGGAATGGCCATCACTCCATTGAGCAGCAGCATAATAAAATTACGTTTAAAAAAAGGTTTGTTTTTGTAAGCAACAAGCCATGACGATGCTTCCGCGATGATAACAAACCCTGCAAAATAATGGGTATAGCATAGCAGTACATTTATTGCGAATAACCAGTAAAAATATTTTTTCTTCTCAGGCTCCTGGTAGCAAAAGATGCAGAGATAGATCACCGCTGCTACCAGCATGCTGAATAAGGCATACATCCTGGCGGCCAGGGAATAAAAAAACTGTAAATTATTAAAAATAAAAAGCAAGGCAACGAAGATCCCCACCCATCGACCTTTCAATCGCCTGCCGGCATAAAATAATAAAGCAACGGTGATACAGCTGAAAATAAGAGAAGGCATACGCAAGGCATATTCGCTTATTCCAAATACAGCGGTATAAAAATGCAGAAATATTTCGTAGAAAGGCGGGTTATTGCCTTTGAGCAGCTCGGAGATGATTTGGGATACCGGGAATTGAGAATAAAACGCGCTGAAAGGCTCATCCCAGCTCAGATCCCGGGTGTTCAAAAACGGATATCGGGAAATTAAATTGCATACAATAAGTACCAGGCAAAACCAAAAATCGATTTTGGCCAGATTGATTTTTATGAAACCTGTTTTCATTTATTTCGTAAGATAGATCCTTACCTGCATCGTGTCATTAGTATTGTATTCATCCGGTGCAGCGAAGATTTTCAGCAAGCTGAAAGCTGGGCCTTCCAAAAGCTTTAGAGGCAGCAGGCTTTCTCTAGGGCATAAATGGGAATCCCAGAGGATAATAGCATTAGGAATAAAAGGCTTATTGCCATGCTGGTAAAGATTCAGAGAGATGCTCTCATCGAACGGATCTTTCTTCAGCTTAGTGGGGAAGAAAGGGTCCTGGTAATACATCGGATAAGATTCGAAATGGTTTTCCTTCACATAATTAATGGCATCCATTTCCATCTGTTCGAAAGCGCTGAATTTAAAAGGGAATGCATACACATAGCGGGGCATGATGAATATCCAGGCTACGCCCAGGCAAAGTAAAATTTGAGCTCCGGCATATTGCATGAACTTTTGTTTGATGATAAATTGAAAGCCGCAAAAGGCAGTATAGCCAATGCATGGTCCTACTCCTGCCATCACCCGATCGAGGCCCGCCGAACCAAAGATCCCCTTGTACCAAAAATAAGAATGGGCAGTGAAATAAATTGCAAGCCCGCCGAAAACCAGTCCCAGCTGTATATGTAATTCCCTGTTGCGAGGATCTTGTATGAGTCGAACGATAAATGAAAATATTGCGATGATTATAAAAATGGAATAGGCCCATCCAAACGTTGCCGAATGGGTTTGAAAAAAATGATACCAGGGTCCGCTGCCATAATCAGTGGGCTTGGTTAAATACACATTGGTACCGAATACCCAGTTCCAGATTCCTTTAAAGAAATAACCGATAATCGTGAAAAGCAAGAAGCCCACAGCCAAAAGCGGCACTGCCTTCCAGCGCTTGTAATACAGGCAGAGCAAGGCAAACAGGGGCAGGAACAAAAAACCTTCGCTGCGGATAAAGGGCAGAAAGGAGATCACAAAGCAAGCCCATTTAAAACGGAAAACATGAAAGAGATAAATTGCAGCCATGATGCAAAGCGCGAAAACACTTTCCGTTAGTCCGCTAAAAAGCGTTACGAAATAAATGGGCACGCTCAGCACAAAAACCACCGCCAGCCACTGGTAGGATTTAAACTGGTGCTTGGCCATCTGGAAAGCCAGCAGTGCGGTGAAAAGGGCTGCCGCGATATTAAATAATTTAATACCTATGAACCCCAATTGCGATGGGATGCAGGCCAGCGTAGTATACAAAGGTTTGCCCCATTGATCAAGTAAAAGTTCCGGATGCTTTAATGCGTATCTGGCCATCTGGAAATGAAGGTAGCTGTCGCCCCCTCCATAGGTGCCATCAGAGGCAATGGCGGCATAGATAAGTAGGAGCGCGTAGAAGCCAAGAAAGAAATAGGCTAATTTATTGGTGGTGGTAAGATTGATTTTTTTGAATGGCATTAAACAGAGTTGTTTTTACTACTGCTGAACAAGCCGTATTTTAAAATGCAATAGATCGCGCGAACACCATCGCGCCAGCCAATCTTTTTCCCTTCTTCATAGGTGCGGCCATAATAAGAAATCCCTACTTCATAGATACGCACATTATGAACACGGGAAATTTTGGCCGTCACTTCGGGTTCAAAACCAAAGCGCTTCTCTGTGAGCGACAGGCTTTTCAGCATCTCCGCATTAAAAAGCTTATAGCAGGTTTCCATGTCTGTGAGGTTAAGATTGGTAAACATATTAGAGCATATGGTCAGGAACTTATTCCCGATGGTATGCCAGAAAAAAAGTATGCGGTGGGCATTGCCTCCCATAAAGCGAGTGCCAAATACCACATCGGCAAAGCCATCAAGCACCGGTTTCAGCAAGATATTAAATTCTTCCGGATCATACTCAAGGTCGGCATCCTGGATGATGATATAATCCCCTTTTGATTTCTGGATGCCGGTATGCAAAGCGGCCCCTTTTCCCTGGTTCACCTCGTGGCTGTAAAATTGAATATCAAGGTCGTGATTGGTTTGAATATAGCGGTTTACGGCTTCTACAGTATCATCCTTGCTGCAATCATTTACAATGATCACTTCTTTTTTGATGCCATTAAGCAATTGCACCTTCTTTACTTTATCCAATATTAAATGAATCGTTCTTCCTTCATTATAAGCTGGAATTACGATAGAAAGGGTTTCAAATGATTTCATATTCGGGACAGGAACTTTATAATAAAAGGCGCAAAGGTAAAAATATTGCGGGAATAGGGGAGAAATGTGGTGATCGCAGTCCTACGGTAATTATTGGAGGGGGTTAGGAAACAAAAGATAGGATGTTTCATTAGCAAAGCTTTGGGTTTGTGAGTTTGCTTTTGTGGGCTTCATATATTTACTGCCCGAATTAACGAAGATGTTTGTAGTTGCATAACAGTTCAAGCCGCCAACACCGCCACACAAGAGTAAATTGCTAAAACTGCCCCGTTGGTGTTAGTGCTATTTTGAACTAAACCAATTCTCAATTTTGATTCCTTTTAATCTTTCAAAATCTTTTAGGTTGTCGGTTACTAAAATTAATTTATTTTCTATGGCAGAAACACCAATTAACAAAGGTGGCGATTTTTACCACAAATGTTGATGCGGAGAACCAATGTTTGATTAACCAAAAATGTGTCTGCGGAACACTGAACCGCCACTTTTGCCAAACCGCTGTTACCAGCTGGGGTTCTGTCTGTCGAGTGGTTGTAGTCCTTGTCTGCCGTGTGTTTTACTGTCATTATCATTTTACTTTTTTATCGTTGGCTTAAGTGTCGGGTGTTTTAATTTTTTTAAAGCGTTGGAGAAATAATTTGAAATTCTTTCTTGGGTTGGCTTTGCAAGCTCTTTTAAAAACTTTGGTCATGCGGTTGCCTGTGCGGTTTTTAAATGTGCTTGCAAATTGGGTTGGCTGAGTCCTTTTTGAGTCCATTGTTAGCCCTTTGAGCCCATTAATATATCCGCCATTTATCCGCCAGACTTCAATTTATAAGATGTTCCTTTCTTCTCTCCTTCCTTAACAAAAACGCCTAATTCAGTAAGATTTTCTAAGTCTCTTAGGGCTGTCCTGTCAGATGTTTCATTTATATCCTGATATTCCTTATTCGTAATTTTCCCTTTCTCCTTAACAAAATTAATCGCTTTAAATTGTCGGTCATTTAATCCAAGTTTCGCTAATTGGTCTTCGGTTAAATTGTCTTTGAAAAGCGTTACTAAAAAACCGCCTTGAAATTCTTTTATTTCGGGTTCAGGTAATTCCACTTCCTTACAAGCATCGTAGATTTTTAAAGTTCCACGTCCCCACGAATCAATATATCCTCCTTTAAAACAAACGTCTGCAATTAATACATTTCTTGGTCGTGAGGTATGGAATCCTTTTAAGGCTTCAAATGTTAAGCCTTCGGGAAGCGTACCTTCATTCCAAAAATTAATTTTGTTATCATAAACTCGTATGTGAGTTGGTGATCCCATATAGTTGCGATGTACAAGAGCATTTAAAATAATTTCACGCAGAGCAGGAGTTCACTTTTTTCAAGCCTGTGCATTCCTTCAAACTCTATCGGTCTTGTCAAAAATTTGTGATTGAGTTGATTTAAAACTGTTTGAAGCAACACAATTAAATTTGCTTCTTCGGTTTCCTGAAATTTAAGGTCGGCATCATCTTTTCCGAAGCGACCAATTTTTACAAAAGTGTTCGGGTAAAATTTAGCAGGTTCTTTTCCGAACAAAATAATTGCAGCTCGTTTTAACTGTCCGTTTTCCGTAAGTCTCAATTTGTCAAACAATTCAGGAATGGTCAAGCCTTTATTTTCAGGCAAACGACCTGCATTTTCTGATGCTTGTAAAAATATAGTAACTGTTTTTTCGTCAATGTCTGCAAAGGTTGCACGTGGTTCAACCACATCGCCCCAAGTTTTACCCGATTTTTTTAAAAGAAATTCATTCAACGAAGCGCCAGTTAATTCTTGTTTGGTACTTCCGCTTCGGTAATAATATCTTCCTCTTATCGAAATAGGAACTGAGTAGGGATGCGTTACAATTTCAATAAGATATTTCCCTTTTTCTTCGTGCAAATTTACTTCGGCAGAAATACCCATTGTGTTTCTGATTTTGTTGGGCAAATCTTCTATCAATTTTTTATAATCGTCAACGCCAACAATTTTTCCATCATCGTCTTTGCCAATAAAAATTACACCGCCTTGGGCATTGGCAAAGCCTCAAACCCATTTCAGGTAGTCATCGTGTCAACTTTGTTTGTATTCTATATTGTGTTGTTCGGGCATTGGTTAAATTTTATTTATGCTTTTAAAATATGTTTGCAAATCTCGTTGGGTTTTATTTCGTCATTCAAATTTTATTTTATTTATTTCGTTCATTAACCTGTCCGTTTCAGAT
>JBBRJE010000179.1:0-6590 GCA_038219845.1 Bacteroidia bacterium | reverse complement strand
GCATTCGAAATTTACGCGATCCTTAAAAAGCCGGTGGTTGATTCTCAGTGAGCTATCTTGAAGCTATTATAATTGCTATTGTGGAGGGACTAACAGAGTTCCTTCCTGTTTCTTCTACAGGGCATATGATTATTGCTACCTCGCTGATGGGAATAAGCAGCGCTGCCTTCACAAAATTATTTATTGTTGTTATCCAGCTGGGAGCCATTGCCGCCGTGGTGGTTTACTATTGGAAACGATTCATCAATCTGAAGGATATAAATTTTTACCTTAAGCTATTGGTGGGATTTATCCCTATCGTGATTTTTGGATTCCTGCTGAAGAAAAGAGTGGATATGCTTTTAGACCGGGTAGATGTAGTGGCCTGGACCTTATTGCTCGGCGGCATTTTTTTATTATTTATTGATAGGATTTTCAAAGAAGAAAGAGTTAATTCACAGGAAAAGATAAGCCTGGTAGATGCTTTTATTGTTGGGTTGTTTCAATGTATCGCCATGGTTCCAGGGGTATCCAGGTCTGCGGCAACCATAACAGGAGGAATGTTTCGTAAATTTAATAAAGCCACCGCGGCGGAGTTTTCTTTCTTTTTAGCTGTGCCAACCATGTTTGCAGCAACCGTAAAAGATTTATGGGATTTTAAAAAATCGGGATTCGGCCTGGCCTCGAATGAGATAACTTTGCTGGCGCTTGGGAATATTGTAGCCTTTATTATTGCAATCCTGACCTTGCGTTTTGCTATGAATTTTATTGTGAAGCATGGGTTTCGCTTATTTGGAATTTATAGAATTATTGTCGGCGCTTCTATTCTTATCCTGCTTGCGTTAGGTTATAAGCTGGAACTTGTACAGTCGTGAGGCGTAATAAGGCGTAAGGCATATGCGGAAAGGCATAAGTCGTAAGGCAAAGTCGGAAGGGAGAAGTGATGCAAATACAGGAAATTGAGTTCTTGCTTCGCCGTTAAATCTTCAAAAATAATCATCACAAACAAATTTTAAGGACGTTTTATTGTTTGAGGCGTACATAATTCGTATTGCTCTATTTACCCAATACCCATTACCAAATAACCCATGCATTACAATTTCATAGAAGGAGAGGTTTTACTTATTGATAAGCCAAATGGATGGACATCATTTGATGTCGTGAATAAAATACGGGGAGCTGTTAAGAATTATCTGCGGGAACATGAAGTTGAAAATAAGGATAAGATCCACAAAATAAAAGTAGGCCATGCCGGCACTTTAGATCCTTTAGCCACGGGCCTTTTGATCGTTTGTACAGGTAAGCTCACCAAGCGTATCGATGAGTTCATGACACAGGAAAAAGAGTATACTGGTACAATTACCTTTGGTGCCATCACGCCCAGCTATGATTCTGAAACTCCGTCGGATTTTATTTATGATACCAAAGATCTAACGAAAGAAAAAATCGTTGAGGCCTCAAAAAAGTTTATTGGGGAAATACAACAAATCCCACCGATTTATTCTGCCATAAAACAGGATGGAAAAAAATTATATGAACTGGCCCGTAAAGGTCAGACAGTTGAAATAAAGCCACGAAATGTTTCAATAAAAGAATTCGAACTTTCAGATTTTGCCCTTCCTAAGGTTAATTTCAGGATCGTATGCAGCAAAGGAACTTATATCCGAAGCATCGCCCACGACCTGGGAAAAGCTATAAACAACGGAGCCTATCTCTCCGCCTTGCGAAGAACGCGGATTGGCGATCATAAAATTGAAAATGCCTACGGTGTGCTTGAATTTATAAATGAAAGAATGAAAGAATAGCGAAAAGAAGGAATGAAGGAATGAATGCAAGGTACAAATGAAAGAATGAAAGAATGAAAGAAAGAATGAAAGAGTGAAGGAATGAATGCAAAATACAATTGAAGAATTTTACGTTATACGTTTTACGATTTACGAAATACGATGTACGTTTTACGCTTCTCCGGCGCCTATTTCCACGCCTTCACAATCAATCCCGTTCCTTCTGCATGAACCTGGTTCGTATCCATCCAGTTGAGTATATAGCAGAATGGATAGGTGATCAGGTAGTAGAAGGGCATGATAATAAAAAATATTTTGGAGACATTCAATAATTGAATCGGATACTTCATGCTCAGCCTCCAGGCTATTTTACCCGGGACGCCATAGCTATACCTGGCCTCCACTTTCGTAAATCCGGCGGAATTGAGCTTTTGCTCTATTTCTGAAATATTGTAACCATCACGCACATGTTCGCTGATAAATGATTCGCCATCGTTATGATCGATATCACTGCCGCCTTTATCGCTTGGGGTTGATATTAAAACCATGCCCCCGGGTTTCAGGTCGATATGGAAATTTTTAAATACCTCTACGTCTTCCAATATATGCTCCATTACATCTACACATAAGATAAAATCAAAACCATTGGGTTGATTAAATTTTGTAAGATCTTCCGTGCGAAAAAGCACATTGGTTCTCCCTATTTTTTTAAAGAAGCTATTGCAATCAGCCATATAATCTTCCTTCACATCTACACTAAGGATAGAATAATTATTGCTCATCCCGCTCATATAGTAGCTGTATTGCCCGAATCCGCTGCCTGCATCCAGGATTTTGGCGCTGCCATGCCGCTGCTTATTCCATTTATTGAATTCCTTATGAATATGCCATGAACGCAATAGGAGCAGGTCGAGTAATTTATAAAAAAGCTTACGTAAAACAGGAGCAGTATTAAAGAATTTTCCTACAGTATCTTTTATGGGATCGTAATGCATCTAATTGAATTATTTTTTATAATCGTCTTCGTTAATCTTTGTTTCCGGCTTGATATCAATGGTTTTGAGGAGCTCTTCCATCCGGTTCACCTCATCCAGGGTCTCATCGAGAAAAAATTTCAGGTTGGGTATAACGCGTACCTGGTTTCGTATTCTTTTGGCCAGCTCATGGCGTATCTCTTTAGCATGCAATGTAACGGCGCTCATGATCTGGTCACGGTTTTTATGCTGGAACATGCTAAGATACACCCATGCCTCACCCAGGTCAGGAGTGATTTTCACCCCGCTGATGGTGATAAAGGAATTCCCCCACCATCCGGGTCCCTGCTGCAAGAAAATAGTAGCCAATTCTTCCTGTAATAATCCAGAAACTTTGTCGGTTCGTTTTCCACTCATAACAAGCGCGAAGATATAAATTTTAGGTATAAATAAGCCACCCCATCCTGATAACTGAAGCATTAGTATTATTTTTGTCGAATGATTTTACCGATAACACAATATGGAGATCCCGTACTGCGCAAAATTTGTGCACCCATTAATGCAGATTACCCGGGCCTTAAAACGCTTATTGATCGAATGTTTGAAACCATGTATAATGCCAGCGGCATTGGCCTGGCAGCACCTCAGGTAGGCATTCCCATACGCTTATTTGTTATTGATGCTGAACCTATGGACGAGGTGAAATTGAAAGGATTTAAGAAGGTATTTATCAATGCCAGAATTATTGAAGAGAAAGGTGAAAAATGGGCGTATAATGAGGGCTGTTTAAGCATCCCCGGCATAAGGGAAGATGTGAGCAGGAAAGAAGAGCTTACAATCGAATATCTTGATGAGAATTTCAGGGAGCATAAAGAAACCTATAATGAAAAGCTCGCCCGCGTGATCCAGCATGAATACGACCATATTGAAGGCAAGCTATTCGTTGATTATCTTACCCCATTGAAAAAAGAAATGCTCAAAGGCAGGCTCTCCGATATTTCCAGGGGCAAAGCGGAAGTGGATTACAAGGTGAAGATTCCAAGGAGATAATTGAAAATTGAGAATGGACAATTGACAATTGAAAATGGAAATACAAACATGAATTGAAATGTGCATGCTAAATACTAAGAACTCCCCAGCCCCGCCAAAAGAGGGGCTTAATACAATATCCTTAAGGAAAATAACATTAAACACCAATTATCAATTGTTCCATTAGAATGAATCAGCTGAGTTTCGAATCCTCCCCCTATCTTAAGCAGCACCAGCATAATCCGGTGCATTGGTATGCCTGGGGCCAGGAGGCCTGGGATAAAGCGAAGCTCGAAGATAAATTAGTGCTGATTTCCATTGGATATAGCGCTTGTCATTGGTGCCATGTGATGGAACGGGAAAGCTTTGAGGATGAAGCCACCGCAACACTGATGAATGAACATTTCATATGCATAAAGGTGGATCGTGAGGAACGGCCTGATGTGGACCAGGTTTATATGGAGGCGGTACAAATCATTAATGGAAGTGGTGGATGGCCGCTCAACTGCTTTGCCTTACCCGACGGCAGGCCGGTTCACGGGGGTACTTATTTCAGGAATGAAGAATGGAAAAAATTACTTGTTAGCTTGTCAGAATTTTATCAGAAGAATAAAAATGAAGCCCTGGATTATGCCTTAAGACTCACCCAGGGGATAATGGGACAAAAATTTAAATCAGAAACGACTGCAGAATTTACTCCGGAAAAAATTGACAGCATCGTTTTAAGCTGGCAAAATTATTTTGATATAAGCGAAGGGGGGCAAGACCGGGAGCCTAAATTCCCGTTGCCGGATAATTATGAATTTTTATTGCAATTCGGCGTACTCCGCAAGAATAAATTTATTTTAAATTTCTTTCACCTCACGCTGCATAAGATGGCCCAGGGTGGCATCTACGACCAGGTTGGTGGCGGATTCGCCCGTTATAGCGTGGATCGACATTGGCATATACCTCATTTTGAAAAGATGCTGTATGATAATTCACAGCTCATTAGCTTATACAGTAAAGCTTACCAGCTTACAAAAAATCAATATTATAAATCCATTATAGATGAAACTCTTGGTTTTATTTTAAGGGAGATGACGCAGCCGGAAGGAGGTTTTTATAGCGCACTGGATGCAGACAGTGAAGGGGTGGAAGGGAAATTTTATACCTGGTCGGAAGATGAATTTACCGAAACATTAGCCGGAGAGAAATTTAAAACATTTGATTTTATTACACTGGCGAAATTATTTTTTAATGTAATTTCTGAAGGCAATTGGGCAGAAGAAGAAACCAATATTTTAAAATGTGCGTTGAATGCTACAGATTTTAGCCATGCTTATAAAATCAGTGAAAATGAATTTGTGCAAGACCTGGCAAACGCAAAACAATTATTACTTGCCAAAAGGAGCTTCCGGGTAAGGCCCGGACTTGACGATAAAATTCTGACGTCATGGAATGCAATGATGGTAAAGGCTTTTGCGGATGCATTTGCTGTAAGTCGGAATGAACTGTACCTGCAGGAGGCAGAGAAGAATTATGCTTTCCTTAAGGATAAATTATTGATAGAGGACAATCTTTATCATGCATATCACTACAGTGATAAAAAAGCTAAAATAAATGCATTCCTTGATGATTATATTTTTTTCGCTGCAGCTGCAATTTCTTTGTATCAATCCACTTTCAATGATCAGTATTTATTGGATGCAAAGTATTTAACCGATGAAGCCATCAAACTTTTTTCAGATGAAAGCACGGGTTTGTTTTTTTACAGCAGCTTAAAAAATGAAGAATTATTTGTGCGTAAGCATGAAATCTATGATAATGTAATTCCTTCCTCCAATGGCGTGATGGCTAAGGTGCTGTATCAGCTCGGAAGATATTTTGAGGAGGAAAAATATACGATTCGCAGCCTGAAAATGTTAAAGTTATTGCAGCCCAAGTTCGCAGGATATCCCAGCGGTTATAGCCATTGGCTGCAATTGCAATTGATGGAAACATTTGGCCTGAAAACAATTTGTATTACGGGTAATCGGGCCCTTGAAATTAAAAAGGAATTTGATCAGCATTATATCCCCAATATAATCTATGCCGGGGGTGCGAATTCATTGATCCCAATTATGAAAAGCAAAAATACAAGCGAAGATAAACCGATTCATATCTGCACTCAAAACGCTTGTATGCATCCCGTATCCACGGTGGAAGAAGCAATGAAACTAATTCTTAGCTAATCGATATTAAATGAACAATAGAACTTGGCTATTCCATTTTTCGACTTTGACATTTTCCAATTAATTAAATACCAAATACTAACTACTAACCACCCCCTATCCATGAATGCTTTCCTGCTTGCCATAATTGGTAATTAATGCGGATTCATATGCCAGCCATTCAGCCCATCGCTTGTCTACATCCACTTCTTTCCCATATTGGCGGGCATAGCCTATGAAAGTACTATAATGGCCGGCCTCGCTGGCCATAAGCTGGTGATAAAATTGCGCCAGCTCCTGATCCTTTAAATTTTTAGAGAGCACGCGAAAGCGTTCACAGCTGCGGGCTTCAATCATAGCTGAAAAAAGCAGCCGGTCGACAAGCGCAATATTGCGGCTGGCGCCTTTTTGCATGAACTTATACAATTCATTTACATAATGGTCTTTTCGTTCGCGGCCCAATACAAATCCGTATTTCTTAATTAAGTTATGCACCTGCTCAAAATGATCAAGCTCTTCCTTTGCCAGCGATAGGAGGTCGGTTACCAGGTCGGTGAGCTCCGAATTATTAATGATGATTGTAATGGCATTGGTAGCGGCTTTTTGTTCGCACCAGGCATGGTCGGTTAATA
>JBBRJE010000178.1:0-6592 GCA_038219845.1 Bacteroidia bacterium | reverse complement strand
AGTATGTATATGCGATGAAAGTCGTATATTTCCAAAATCAGCGAGCTTCACATCGGCCCTGGCCTCGGCAGCCCAGCCGCCTTTATTATTAAATTCTTCCAGCCGCAATTCGTTAAACCATACTTCACCACAATGGGCGACTCCATCGTCTAAAGGGTTTCTAACTCCGATACAAATTACTTTCAGGCTGCTGATATCCGGCGTTCCTACAATTTTATATCTAGGGTTGATTTTGGAGCGAAAGGGCGAAGTGAGGGAAAAGCCATTCAGGTCCCGCTCCTGTTTTATTGCGGATAAAAATTCCAGTTCCAGGTCCATATGATTCTCATCGGGCCATACCTCCTCCGGTGTATTCTGGCCGGCACGCGTTACGGTAAGCGGGAAGCTGTACTCATAATAATTATTAGTATAGTCGGTGCCTAATCTGATAAAACCCCAGAGCTCACCATTATTCAGTGTCTGTCCCTGGAATTCTTCTGCATGAACAAACATGCGTATATGCTTATAATTTCTAAAATCGTACTGTGTATTGCGAAAAGCGCCTCGGGCATCATCATCAGCGAGGTTGCATGTGATCATCGACAACGATTGCTCGTTCTGCTGCACAAATTGGGGGTTGCTCGGATCCAGCTGACGGTTGATTCCGGGTGGGATAACATAGTTGATAGGCTGGCGTTTGCTGTTCTCTTCGATATTCACTGTAGTTACATCGAAGCGGGTGGATGAGTTGCTGCTCCCCGGTATCGACTGGATGGGATCACGTAAAGACTGCGTGCATTTGCGCCATTCGCTACGCACGAGCTGGAATTCCCCCATACGCAATAAAACACTATCCTGAAACCCTTTTAAAATTAACCTGATGAAACGTATGGATTTGAAATCATTGATGCTGCCATACTTTTTCTCATATTGCTGGATCGGGATCTTAAGCTGATACCAGTAGATCTGCTGTGTGCCGCTGCTTACCTGCACTGTACGCAGCTGCTTGTCGGTCACGAAATTTTGTCCGGGAACCAGGGCATTAGGATCGAGCCGTACACGATACTGGAAATAATCCTCACTGGTATTCATCAAAAAGTCACGGTCAATATCTTCCTCGTCGGGGGTGGAAGTATAGGCAGAATTTTCATATCCTGTTTTAGTTTTCGATTGGGTATTGGTGGGTGAATTGCCATCGCCATTATTAATATACTTATAACGGTCGATAATATTAACCTGGTTATTATCATAATCGCCGCCAAGGTAATAGTGATAATCATCCCCCGACGCATCGGTAAAGGCATCGTTATAGGCTTTGGAGCCTGTACCGAATTTATTTTTAATTTTTCCCACGTACACGGAATCAAAAAACACCCTTTCTTCATCATCGTTCAATCCGTCCAATCCCACATCCTGGTATTGCCTGGCCTTTTCATCATTATCAAAAGCAGTTACAATGGGTGACAACTTAGAGACCAATCCCCATTGTGTGGTATCCACGCGTTCCTTGGCAGCCGATTTAGGTAAGCCGTGTTCAAAGCTTTTTCTTCCATCGGGTAGAATATCTTCACTCACATTTCCCAGCTGTATAATGAAATCGCCACTATTGGACGGGTTATGATAAAATGGATCCATGACCCAGATGCTTATATAATCGATATTGGCGGCTTCAAAATCATTCGTTTCGATTTTGCGCATGATACCTCCCCAATTGTTTTTAGGATTGGTAAGTGTGCCATCGGCGTTTAGTCCGTCAACGTTAAAATTATATGCGCCGCGGATTTTTGGATTAAAGAATATATCCAGGCTCTGTAAATTTGTTGCTGTTGTTTGTCCCAGCTGCTTATCAGGGTAAACCTCTTTCTGCAGTATCAGCCGCTGGTATGGATCATCAAGCACAGTATTGGTGATGCCCCCGGGAGGTACACCGCCAAAAAATGTAAACTGATCAACGAAGTACCAAGCCATACGCGCCGTATTAAAACGGTTGCGTAAGCTGCGGTCATTGCCTGTTGGGAAATCAATCGGGTTGCCTTGCGGCGTGCTTGCAGTATACCAGGCATTGGGTGTGCGCAAATCATACGGGGCTTCTGCACCCTGGAAGTCATCGATATAAGAGAATCCTTTTTTTGTTTTGTCCTGCGAACGCGGCACCCCGGGAATAATTTTAGCAAATTCCGCAGCTAAAGTAACGCTTGAGATTTCTTTGGTTTGAATAAAGGGGATCTTATCCACCAGCTTGGTGATGAAACGGGAATCCGATTTAAAGGTTCCATCGAAGCCTATGATGGAATTAGAAAGTGGCTCATCACCTGCCGATACATTTTGTGTGATAGGTCGTTCCGATAAGCGCAGGAACGTACCTCCGAGAACAAAATCTTTATTTATTTTATAATCCAGCCGTGTGCCTATCAAACTTTTTTGTTGTGTATTGAAAAGGTTATTATTATCCGCCTCCACTTTTATTACGGCGCCCGACTGCAGCAGGCTCGTATTGATGATCGTTACCTTCCCGATCAAATAATCAACGGTATAGTCTATGCCTTCACGTAAAGGCGCTCCTCCAGCTGTAACCTTTACAGAGCCTTTGGGAATATTGAATGCATTAAGAGAAAATACATTACTTGCACTTCCCTGGTAGCTCCCCCTTAAATAAAAACGATTATGCCTGGCATCCTGCTGGGCCGCGTATTTGGTAGAGTCATAAAGGGTTTGGTATACATAAGTGCGGGCCGTGGTGGCCGTATCAACAAATTTTCTTTTCAGATAGGAACCGAAAGGTTCGAGGCAGGGAAAGATGATTCTTCCGTTGGATGAGAGAATCGTGACCCCTTCAATAAAATCGAATACGCCATCGCTCACATTATCTCCTTGCGTATTCACATTATCTAAATTAAGCACTTTGATCAGGGGTACCTGGTAAATATTAGGTTCATTCTTGGCTGGTATGAAATTGAAATCTGTTCCGGTGGCTTCATCTTTATAGATGATATTTAATTTAAAATCTTTCTGCTGCACCGAATAAGCATTCAAGGAATAAATATTTTTCATCATCAGCTTCCAGGTGGGTAAGTCGGGACGAACATTATAGCCTTTCAATAATTTCACAAATAGTACTTTATTCGAGTTCGAATCATTCTGCACTTCGGTGCTAAACTCCCCTACTTTGAACACCTGGCCATTATACGTATACTCATAAGCCACCGCCAGCACCTCCCCGTTATTCAAAGGGGAGTTTAATGAGATATAACCAAGCTTCGCATTCAAGGTATATTCCTGTTCGGTGAGTCGCCTTGAATAAGTTTGTAATTGATAATCCACCCCTGGCGCGAAATTCGGATAGCCGTTCTCCAGTCTGTTGATCACCGAATTCGAATTACGTAAAAGCGGATCGGCATATACTTTTGAATATAAATTATTGGTGTAATTATTGGTTGGGAAATTTCTGTTGGCGCTCACATTCGCCGGATTGTATGGGTTCCCTTCACCAAGATCGGTGAATGCCAGCACGTCGCGCGCTTCGGTATAGGATGAATTCCTATTGGTGATCCATACTTCAGCCCTGTTGATCTGCACTGCGGAATTCACCAGCGGAATACGGCTCAGCCATTCGTCATAATGCTCGCGGAAAAATTGTCCAAGGAAATAATGCCTGTTGACATCATAATTGTCGGCGGTGATATCGAAATTTGTTGTTTGTGCGCCACCGGTAAATTCCGTGGTGGTCGACTTCCCTTTATTCTGTGTTACAATGGTGGTTACGTTTAATCTGCCGAACTGGAGCGCGGCTTTAATTCCAAATAATGATTGCCCCGGATTAATCAGGTTACTGTTTAGCGGCAAGCCTACATTACCCATTTCCACTTTCTTCACAATCTCATCCTCCTTACCTGAATAATCGAGTTTGAATATATTATCGAAGTCGAAGATGGCCTTGGTATCGTTAATGGCATTGATTTTTATTTTATCACCGATATTCCCCGTGAGGTTAAGCTGTATATTCTGATCGAAGTCGAATTGCGTAACATGCCTTTGTTTCGGGCTTAGCGCAGGGTTATTGATCCGGTTGCTGTTTATTCCAAAAATAAGTTCCGCGCTTCCCTGTGGGTGAAGGTCCACCGAGCCGCCGAGCCAGCTTGTTAAAGGGCTTTGAGGTAAATTAAGAACGGGAAGTATACCACCTCCTTTAACAAATTCATCCTGTAATGAGCGCTTGCGGAAATAATCATCCACACTTTTTTTACGACTTTCTTCCAGGTATTCATCAAGGGTGAGGAACCGTGGTGGGCCAATGGCCGTTGCACCTACCTTCGAACGGTTCACAAAGCCGCCGCTTAGTGTGTCGTATTCGGTTGAATTAGAAATATTAGCGGGAGTCTTAAGCTGGATACGTGTTCTGCGCACCTTATTACTGTCTGCGGAAGGCGTGTCAACCCTTGTCCCTATTGAGATACGGGGACTCAGCTTGAATGCACTTGCTTTTATAGAAAGCGCCAGAAGTAAAAAAATAATTAAGGTGACTGCGTTACGTATCAAATTCATTTTCTATTTATTTTTTTAACAATAATATTTATCTGATTTTATAGTTTGTTGATTTCAGCAGCTATAACGCAGATTAATTGTTTTATTGTTCTATGGTGAATTATGTGACGTAAAAATGACGCTATAGGCTTTTGATGTTTTTTTAGGTTGTATGGCGAATTAAATAATAAAATCCGAGCTAAACAAGTTAAATATGAAATGAATGGAAATTGCAATGAAACAGGGGTTCTTTGGGCTTAATATAAACCTGGATTTGCCATTGATATAATGGAGTATATTTATTTCACCAACCGCATCTATGGGTATCACTTTATAAAACGGGAGCATGAAGAGCCTATTACAAAACGGAGTACGAGAGTGATATTGAAATAAATAATGGAATATGTTCATTAAAGGTTCAGTTACGACCGAATAATTATTATTTCCCATGCAAAGAATGCATTTAACTATGATATTAGAAGCCATCCAACTCCCCCATTCTCATGTCCTTCTATATTCTCCTTGCCTTTTTTATCTGAAATTGACTATATACGCTCGTATAAGTTAAATTATCCTTCAATACTGCAAATAATTAATAGTAGTAATTTTGATTATTCAACATATGATAATAATGCGAAAGAAAGTATAACTTTGGGCAGTAGTAATTTACCAGGAGGTATGATTCCTTCTGGAGTTATTAATTTAAGAGCGATTGAATTTATTGATTTAATAGATGGTTTTGAATGTGGAAACAACACCTAATTAAATGTTATTGTAAATGCGAAGTATTAAATTTTTAGGCGAATTATTCTTGCTTCTAATTTTTTGTTTAACATGCAAAAAAGGTATTCTATTCTCAAATATTGATATTACAGGAGAATGGGAATGGAAAGAGGAAAAAACAACATTTCAAGCGTATTATTTTCTAAAAAATAAGGATTCCACATATACACGCGAAGAAGATGTACGAAATGTTGAAATTATGGTTCAAAATGATAGCCTGTTTTTTAATTTTCCCGGAACAACGAACAATTCTATTACCTCAATGAATATGAAGTATAAGAAATTTAAAAAAGGGGATGCAATACCCTATTTTGATCGATTCGATCCAAATTTTACAGTAAGCAGCATTGGAGGGCTATTAAAAGATAGGAATACGATAACATTTCAATATATCTATCATGATTATAGAACCTCCGTGGGATTTCCTCAAAATTACGTTAAACTTAATGGAATTATAAATGTAATCTTAAAACGAAAATAATTATGAAATTTTTTTTATTTCCTATGCTTATTGTTATTTCTATCCATTAAAAGTAAAGGCTCAAATTAAAGTAGAAAATGGGGGACTGGTTTACTGATAAAGTTGATGATCTTTCAGTTGAACAATATAATATAGATAATGAAATGCTAACCAACTTAATAAAATTCAGAGGATATTTATGGACCTGATTAAACAATAATAATATGACAGGTAAAACTATGAAATTAATCCTCAGCCTGATAGCTGCTTGTGCTATGCTGGCCGGGCTTTTTGGCATGCTATTCTGTTTTCCTTTTCTATGGTCGGCACATATGGAGGATTTGGCCGGCGCGGGTTTCCCTTTTATTGCAGGCGCCATATTATTTGGTTCCGGCCTTATCACAATGACCTATTAAATCGGAATTCCGATCGACTGTAATGGCAGACATAAATGCTTTGGAATAGGAAATTAATACAACAACTTTATAATTACACTCTTAAATGCTATGCTCAACGACATTGATTCATAGATTGGATTATTCGGAATTTGATGTGCTCATGCAAATGCATTTTGATTGTGCTCATCTCTTAAGTTCATTTATAAAAGGAATGTAAGTGAAGAGCCGTAGGCTCGAAACATTTTGTAACCATGGACTTCAGTCCGTGGATAAAGATGCGCCTCCTGATTACCGAGAGCCTTAGGCTCGGTTCATATCAATTCATATGGATAGCTAACTTTTATTTGCAACCTTTGTTTTCTAAAGTCAAAATAATTCTGGGATTGAAGCCCCTTGTTTCCATATCTGAATTACTTAAGACAGTAAATGCAAAATCTTCTGAGGGCTATGG
>JBBRJE010000177.1:0-6612 GCA_038219845.1 Bacteroidia bacterium | reverse complement strand
CATTCAAAATGATATTTTAAAAGAATATGCTGCACGGGGCACTTATATCTATCCGCCGAAATACAGCATGCGTATCATCACGGATATATTTGAATATTGCAGCAGGGAACTGCCTAAATTCAATACTATAAGCATCAGCGGCTATCATATCCGGGAAGCGGGCAGCACAGCGGTGCAGGAGATCGCTTTTACATTAAGCAATGGCAAAGCGTATGCCCAAGCAGCCATTACAAAAGGTTTAGATATCAATGTTTTTGGCGAGCGATTGAGCTTTTTCTTTAACGCACATAACGATTTTTTTGAAGAGGTGGCCAAGTTCAGGGCTGCAAGAAGAATGTGGGCAAAGATGATGAAAGATATGGGGGCAACCAATCCTAAGGCTATGATGCTGCGATTTCATACGCAAACCGGTGGTAGCACATTAACTGCCCAACAACCCCAAAATAATATTGTGCGTGTTGCGCTCCAGGCTATGGCTGCCGTACTTGGCGGAACACAATCGTTGCATACCAATGGTTTTGATGAGGCCCTTTCACTTCCTACTGAAGCCGCCGCAGGGATTGCTTTGCGGACGCAACAACTGATCGCCTATGAGAGTGGTGTTACAAATACGGTAGACCCTTTGGGTGGAAGTTTTTTTATTGAGGAGCTGACGAATAATGTAGAAGCACAAGCCCTGATATATATTGAAAAAATTGATGCGATGGGAGGCAGTGTTGCAGCCATAGAAAGTGGATATATGCAAAAGGAAATTGCCGATGCTTCTTATATCTACCAGAAAGAAATTGAGAGTGGCGATAAAATAATTGTGGGTGTAAATAAATTTACTGCCGAAGAAAAAAATGATACACCGCTATTGCGCGTTGATGATAGTATACGATTAACTCAAACTGCAAAACTCATACAACTGAAAATTGAAAGAGATAATGAAGCGGTTAAAAACAGCTTATCAAAAATTGAGTCCGCAGCCAAAGGTTCTGAAAACCTAATGCCATTGATTGTTGAGGCTGTTGAGCTGTATGCTACCCTGGGTGAGATCTGTGATGCGATGCGCAGGGTTTTTGGGGAATATAAAGGGTAGGTTTTTAAATGCTTCTAATGCGAATCAGAGATTCGCCACGAGTCTTAGGCTACGCCTACCGCGGGTAACCGGATGGATGAATAACGGATATATCAAGCCAAAATATGAAACGTGTATTTTTTTTTATAATAATTCTTAGCTTAGGCTGTAATTCAGGGATTAAAACGGATAGTCATTCAAATTTGGAGAGTTTCGAAACATTTTATATTAATTTTCAAGAAGATAGTATCTTTTAACTATCAAGAATTATTTTTCCGATTAAAGGTGAAAAAATTGAAGGTATGAATTATGACCCTACCGATTCAAATCATAGTACAGGATTTATATGGACCAAGGATAATTGGGTTATAAATAAGAAAATTACAGATAAACAACTTAAAATAGACGTTGAGCAAAGCGATACGTTTGTGAAACAACATATATATTTTGAAAACTCAGGATTTCAAGTAGAAAGAAACTTCAAACTTGTTAAAAATAAATGGTATTTATTTTATTATTCGTATGTGAGTTTATAAAAGGAGTGAATGACATAATTGTCAATTCTCAATTATCAATTATCAATTGTCCTCCCTCCATTGTCAATTGAACAAAAACCCCGACCTTTGCATTCCTAAAAAAATGAGTGATTTTGATTCGTTATCGCCCCGGGAATTCCTGATCGTGAAAGGTGCGAGGATGCATAATTTAAAGAATATTGATATCGCTATCCCGCGTAATAAGCTGGTGGTGGTTACCGGCGTGAGCGGTAGCGGTAAAAGCAGCCTGGTATTCGATACGATCTATGCCGAAGGGCAAAGGCGCTATGTTGAGAGCTTAAGCGCTTATGCCCGTCAGTTCATGGGCAAGCTCAATAAGCCGGAAGTGGATTATATCAAGGGGATTGCCCCGGCCACGGCCATAGAACAGAAAGTGAACACCCGTAATCCGCGGAGCACAGTGGGCACAAGCACCGAGATTTATGATTACCTCAAGCTACTCTTTGCCCGGGTGGGCAGAACCTATTCACCTATAAGCGGTGTGGAGGTGAAGGCGGAAACTGTTACGGATGTGGTCGATTTTATCTTGTCTTTCTCCGATGAAACAAAAGCCATCATCTACAATAAAATAAAAAAAACAGAAGGAAAAACTTTCTCGCAGGAGATCCAGGGTATACAGCAACGGGGCTATACCAGGCTTTTGGTATCCAATGAAGCCCGGCTTATCGATGATATGATGGATGATGGAAGCCTAAAGACAATTGAGGGCATCCAGAAAAAAAACAAATCGAAATCGCTATTTTATAACGATATTTTTTTATTGATTGACAGGGTCACTGTAAAAAAAGAGGAGGAAGACAATACCAATAGGATCAGTGACTCCGTGCAAACGGCTTTCGCAGAAGGCGATGGCTATTGCTTTGTACGGGTTTTTGCAGAGGAAAATAAAATCATTGAAAGAAATTTTAATAATAAATTTGAAGCCGACGGCTTACAGTTTGAAATTCCCAGCGTACAGTTCTTCAGTTTTAATAATCCCTATGGCGCCTGCCAAACCTGCCAGGGCTTTGGATCAGTGCTCGGCATTGATGAGAACCTGGTGATACCGGATACCAATAAAAGCGTATTCGATGATGCCGTGGCCCCCTGGCGAGGGAATGTGCTAAGCAGCTGGAAAGACCAGGTGATCCGTGGCGCCAATAAGACCGATTTCCCCATCCATCGTTCCTACAGCGAATTGAATGAAGCAGAAAAAGAACTGCTATGGAAAGGATGCAAGCATTTTGGCGGGATCAATGATTTCTTTGCCGAAGTGGAGAGCCAGCTCTATAAAATTCAATATCGGGTATTGTTAAGCCGCTTTCGGGGCCGTAAGGTATGCCCGGATTGCAGGGGCTCGAGGTTACGTAAAGATGCCCAATATGTGAAGCTTAAAGAGACCCAGGCTAAAAATATTGACTCATTAAAAAGCATCACCGATATTGTTTTGATGAGCGTTGACAAAGCCTGGGATTATTTTAAGAATATCAGACTCAATGAAAATGAAACGCATATCGCATCACGTATCCTCACCGAAGTAACCAACCGCCTGAGCTTTTTACATGATGTTGGTTTGGGCTACCTCAACTTAAACCGGCTGAGCAATTCCTTAAGCGGAGGTGAGAGCCAGCGTATCAATTTAGCCACCTCCTTAGGCAGCAGCCTGGTGGGTTCCTTATATATTTTAGATGAGCCGAGCATCGGCCTGCATCCACGCGATACACAACGGTTGCTGGGGGTGCTGGTGAAGCTTCGCAATTTAGGCAATACGGTAATCGTGGTGGAACATGAAGAAGATATTATGCGCGCGGCAGACCAGCTGATAGATATAGGTCCGCTGGCTGGGGTGGGCGGCGGACACCTGGTAGCGCAGGGAACACCGAAAGAATTGCTTAAAAATAATACCAGCCTTACCGCACGGTATTTGAACGGCACCGAAAAAATACCTGTTCCAAAGACACGAAGGAAATGGAATAATTTTATTGAGGTGTTGGGAGCAAAAGAAAATAATCTGAAGAATATCAACGTGAAATTCCCACTGCATACTTTAACGGTAGTTACCGGGGTAAGCGGCAGTGGCAAGACCAGCCTGGTGCGTACGATACTTTATCCTGCAATAAAAAAGGAATTGGAAGGCATGGCGCCCGATACCGTTGGGAAGTATACTGCTCTTAATGGCGATGTGAAAACTATCACGCAAATAGAGATGGTAGATCAGAATCCCATCGGAAAATCGTCGCGAAGCAACCCGGTAACTTATGTGAAAGCCTATGATGCCATCCGGAGCCTTTATTCAGAACAGCCTGCGGCACGCGCCCGGAGCTATACGCCTGCACATTTTAGCTTTAATGTAGATGGCGGCCGCTGCGATAATTGTAAAGGTGAAGGCGAGATCACTGTAGAAATGCAGTTTATGGCCGATGTGCATTTGCGTTGCGATGATTGTAAAGGCAAAAGATTTAAGCCGGAAATTCTTGATGTGACTTATAACGATAAAAATATTTTTGAAGTTTTAAGCATGACCATTGATGAGGCTATTGAATTTTTTGAAGGAGAGAAAACCATCATCAACCGTATAAAACCCTTGCAGGATGTGGGATTGGGATATGTTCAGCTGGGCCAAAGCAGCAATACACTTAGCGGCGGCGAGGCACAGCGTATTAAGCTGGCTTCGTTTTTAGGAAAAGGAGCGAACACTTCCGAACATGTATTATTTATTTTTGATGAGCCTACTACCGGATTGCATTTTCACGATGTAAATAAATTGCTGGCTTCTTTCAATGGCCTGATCAACCAAGGCCATAGCATCATCGTGATCGAACATAATATGGATATTATAAAATCCGCGGATTGGACAATCGACCTCGGCCGGGAAGGTGGCGATGCTGGAGGCAACCTCGTGTTTGAAGGCACGCCTGAAGGGCTGGCGGAATGCGCGGAGAGCTATACAGCACCGTATCTGAAAGCGAGGCTGGGTTAGAGGAGAATTAATAATGAATAATTAATAATGAATAATTGATAATGGATAATGGACAATTTCTAAAACACGCTATAGGTATGTTCCTTATTAAAGCGATTTGCTCACCCTTCTCAATTATCAATTCCCTCTGTATCCCCATTCTTAATTATTAATTATTAATCCCCTATGTATTCCCATTCTCCATTAGCGTTTCGCGTCAATTATCAATTGTCAATTAACATTATCTTCGTACCTCAATAATATCATGATCACTACCATAGAGAATCTTCAAGGCCATATTGGTGAAACCGTTACACTGCAAGGCTGGACAGACAATAAGCGAAGCAGCAAAGGCCTGTTTTTTATTATTCTTCGCGATGGCACAGGGAGATGTCAATGCGTGGTAGACGAAAAAATAGTGAGCCCGGAAATATTTGAGGATGCCAAAAAGCTAACACAGGAAACCAGCTGCATTCTTACCGGCAGCGTTAAAGCGGATGATCGTCAGCTCGGTGGCGTGGAGCTACAGGTAACGGGTTTACAAATTATCAGCATCGCTACCGACTATCCCATCACAAAAAAAGAGCACGGTATAGAATTCCTGATGGACAAGCGCCACTTATGGCTGCGGAGCCAACGTCAATGGGCCATTATGAGGATCCGGAATACAATTATTTTCAGCATCCACACCTATTTTCAGAAAGAAGGATTTGTACAGATGGATGCGCCCATATTTACGGGCAATGCATCTGAGGGTACAAGCAATTTATTTGAAGTAGATTATTTTGATAAAGATACCAAAGCATATTTATCCCAAAGCGGTCAACTGTACGGTGAAGCGATGGCCATGGCCATGGGGAAAATTTACACCTTCGGCCCCACGTTCCGCGCAGAGAAAAGCAAAACCAGGAGGCACCTGAGCGAATTCTGGATGATGGAACCCGAGATGGCTTTCTATGATATTTTTATGAATATGGATTGCATCGAGGCGATGATGAAACACGTGTGCAAGGATATCCTCGCAAAGAATCGTAACGAGTTAAGCATCCTGGAACGCGATGTGACCGTGCTTGAAAACACCGTAAATAATGGCTTCCCGCGTTTACTTTACGATGAGGCAGTAGCCATTATCAAAGGAGAAAAAGATGTGAACGGGAAAAATAGTATTACTTCACTGGAAGAAGATTTGAATTTGATCGATGCACGAATCATTGCCATAAATTCAGAGATTGAAGAACGAACAGATAAAATAAAAAACGGCATCCTGAAAAAGCAGGGCGAGATTAATTTCAACCAGGCTAAAATTGATGGGCTGAAGCAGGAGCTGAAAGACCAGGAAGAGCAGCAGCGCAATATCCCCGGATGGATCACTTCAGCTAAAAATTTTGAATATGGAAATGATTTCGGCGGCAGTGATGAAACGGTGATCACGCGCTTATTCGATTTGCCTATCATGGTATACAATTGGCCTCACGCGGTAAAAGCATTTTATTTAAAACGTGATCCCAATGATTCACGTTTTGCCCGCGGCGTGGATGTCCTTGCCCCGGAAGGTTATGGCGAAATTGTAGGCGGCGGCGAACGTGAGACCGACCTGGAATCGCTTATCGAAAAGATTAACGAACACGGCTTACCGATGGAAGTGTTTGAATGGTACTTAGACCTTCGCCGTTTCGGATCCGTACCTCATGCGGGTTTTGGCCTGGGCCTGGAGCGTATTGTAACCTGGGTATGCAAGCTGCCGCATGTTCGTGAAGCCATTCCTTTCCCGAGGATGTATGGGACGCTGATGCCGTAAACTATTCGTCTCAAGGGAATTATGCCAATCTGACGCCAACGGCAATAATTGGTTAAAAATTAAATTGATTATTTTTGTATCTATAAAAAATAATTTAAACATAATAGCAGGTTGTAACGGTGCAGGAAAAACCACTGCTTCATTCACGATTTTACCCGATATTTTAAATTGTAAAGAGTTTGTAAATGCGGATGAAATTGCAAGGGAGCTCTCCCCTTTTCAACCCGAGAAAGTGGCATTTGAAGCCGGACGAATTATG